>NZ_RZTA01000057.1:0-37810 GCF_004023115.1 Mesorhizobium sp. M6A.T.Cr.TU.017.01.1.1 | reverse complement strand
CGACGTCACCTTTGTGATGAGCCATCTTGCTCGCGCCGACGAGCCCAAGCATCCGGCCAACGAGCAGCAGCGGCTGGAATTCGAGCGGCTGCGCAGGATGCTGCCAAAGGCGCCGGCCTCGCTCGCCAATTCCTCCGGCATCTTTCTTGGGCAGCCCTTTCATTACGACCTCGCCCGGCCCGGTGCGGCGCTCTACGGCATCAATCCGATGCCAGCGGAGGAAAATCCGATGCTGCCGGTGGTGCGGCTTCAGGCAAAGGTCATTCAGACGCGCAGCCTCGATAGGGGAGCCGGCGTCGGCTATGGCCATATTTTTCACGTGACCGAACCGCTGGCCGCAGCAACGATCTCGCTTGGCTATGCCGATGGCTGGCATCGTCGCGCGGCCTCAGCCGCCTGGTTCGAAAATGTGCCGCTGCCCTTCCTCGGACGCGTATCGATGGATTCGATCGTTCTCAACATTTCGGCCCTGCCGCCCGACAGGCTAAAGGCGGGCGATCTCGTCGAGCTGATCGGGCCGTCGCAGACGGTGGATCAGGCGGCCGGCCATGCCGGCACCATCGGCTATGAAATCCTGACCAGCCTCGGACACCGCTTTCACCGGCGCTATGTGACCGGCGCTATGTGAATGGATAGCGCGCGGGCTTTTTTATGCATGCCGTTGTCCCAAAACCGCTGCATACTTTTGGGCGACATGCTTGGGCACTTGGCGGACGCCGTAAAATCCGGCAGACAGAAGCCACGATGCCGCGCCCCAAACCCCTGACGAGACGTCGTTCTGGAGAGCTATGCGATGAAGATCTTCGTGCTGGGCGGCGGCGTTATCGGAGTCACCACCGCTTATTATCTCGCCGAGGCCGGCCATGAAGTGACGGTGATCGACCGCCAGAAGGGCCCGGCGCTGGAAACCAGCTTTGCCAATGCCGGCGAGATCTCGCCCGGCTACGCCTCGCCCTGGGCCGGTCCCGGCGTCCCGTTGAAGGCGATCAAATGGCTGTTGATGAAGCATGGTCCGCTGGTGGTGCGGCCGACTCTTGATCCGCATATGTGGCTATGGCTGGTCAGGATGTTGCGCAACTGCACGGCCGAGCGCTATGCGGTGAACAAGGCGCGCATGGTGCCGCTGGCCGAATACAGCCGCGACACGCTGAAGGCGCTGCGCGAGGCGACCGGCATCGCCTATGATGAACGCGCCAAGGGAACGCTGCAGCTTTTTCGCACGCAACAGCAGCTCGACGGCACGTCAGGCGATGTCGAGGTGCTCAAGACATATGGCGTTCCTTACGAGATTCTCGATCCCGACGGCTGCATAGCGGCCGAGCCGGGGCTGGCAGGGGTGCGTGAAAAATTCGTCGGCGGCCTGCGGCTGCCGGGCGACGAAACCGGTGACTGCAAGATGTTCACCGACCGTCTGGCCGAGCTCTGCGTGGCGCGCGGCGTCACCTTCGAATACGACATGTCGATCAGGCGCATCATCCGCAAGCGCAACAGTATCGCCAACATCAATACCAGCAAGGGCTGGAAGACTGCCGACGCCTATGTGATGGCGATGGGCAGCTATTCGGCCAAGTTCATGCGCATGCTGAGACGGTCCATACCGGTCTATCCGGTCAAGGGCTATTCGATCACCCTGCCGATCAAGGATGCTGTCGCAGCACCGGTGTCGACAGTGATGGACGAGACCTACAAGGTGGCGATCACCAGGCTCGGCGATCGCATCCGGGTCGGCGGCACAGCGGAGATTTCCGGCTTCGACCTGAGGCTGCATGAAACGCGGCGGCGCACGCTAGAACATTCGGTCGGCGACCTTTTTCCAGGCAGCGGCGACATGCGGTCGGCGAGTTTCTGGTGCGGGTTGCGGCCGATGACGCCGGACGGGCCGCCGCTGATCGGCCGCACCGAATTTTCCAACCTCTATCTCAACACCGGCCACGGCACGCTCGGCTGGACCATGGCCTGCGGCTCGGCCAAGGTGCTGGCCGACATCATCTCCAACCGGGTACCGGACATCAATGTCCGCGATCTCGGACCGGAGCGATACCAGCGGTAGGACCAGAAGGCTTCCTTCATCGAGCCCGGCCTTTGAGGGCGGTGACTTCGCCCCAAAACTGCGCAGTGTTTTGGGGACATCACAATTTCAATGGGTCGGGTGAATCTCGTCAGACGAACAATCCCCGCTCCCGTTCCACTGCCTTGGTGATGAAGCTCGCGACGATCTGGACGCGGCGCAGCGGCCTGACCGATTCGTGATAGACCAGCCAGTAGGCACGGCGGATGGGCGCGACGATGTCGACAGCCACCAGTTCCGGCATCGAGCGGGCGACGAAGGTGTGCAGGATGCCGATGCCGGCGCCGGAGCGCACCGCTTCGGCCTGGCCGAGCGCCGAGGAGATGGCGAAGCTGGTGCGCCAGTCGGCGCTGAACTCGGCCGCATAGTCGAGCGAGGGGCTGACGATGAGGTCCGGCACATAGCCGATCAGCGTGTGCCGCCCGAGCTCGGCGGGCGTTTGGGGCAGGCCATGCGCTTCGGCATAGGCCTGGGACGCGAACAGGCCGAGCGTGTAGTCGACCAGCTTGCCCGCCACCAGCCTGCCTTCGGTCGGCCGCTCGACGGTGATGGCGATGTCGGCCTCGCGCCTGGACAGCGAGAAGGAACGCGGCACCGGCACCAGCTGGATGGTAAGTTCGCGGTGAAGCGCCGTCAGTGCGCCGAGGCGTTTGGCCAGGAAGGCGACGCCGAAGCCATCAGGCGCGCCGATGCGCACGGTGCCGGAGACATCGTCGCCTTCGCCCGCCACGGTCGAGCGCGCGGCGATCATATCGCCTTCCATGCGCTCAGCGATGTCGAGGAAGCGCTCGCCCGACGGCGTCAGCTCGCTACCGGTGGTAAGCCGGCGAAAGAGTTTTGTGCGCAGCGCATCCTCAAGTGCGGCGATGCGGCGCGAGACAGTGGCGTGATTGAGCTCCAACCGCTTAGCCGCGCCGAGGATTTGGCCGGCCCGCGCCACGGCGAGGAAGATGCGGACGTCATCCCAGTTCATGGGAATGGTCCGTATGACGCCGATTACGGCAGCGCTCTAGGGCGCGCCCCTCTGTCCTGCCGGACATCTCCCCCACTTGGGGGGAGATCGGCCGGCCGCTCCGGCGGCGACTTTCTTGCAGCGTTGCGGGTTGGCGAAAGCGGGGATGACAGCCAATCTCCCCCCTCGTGGGGGAGATGTCCAGTAGGACAGAGGGGGGCGCGAAGGAACTCATCTCTCAATCCTTGCTGCTAGGGACCTGCATCCTTACTATTTGCGAGAATTGATGTTCTGCCGTCAATTGCTATCTATTTTACGCACAACGGTTGCGTTTTCGCTCGCGTTGCCATCGGTCGCGCAAAGGCGGACAATGCCGCATCACAAATACAGGGAGAGAGATCATGATCGAATACGGTCATTTCATCGGCGGCAAGCGTGTCGCTGGGACCAGCGGCCGCAAGCAGGATGTCATGCAGCCGATGGACGGCACGGTGCGCGGCACGGTGGCGCTGGCTTCGCAGGCGGAACTGCGCGCGGCGGTGGAAAACGCCAGGGCCGCGCAGCCCGGCTGGGCAGCGACCAACCCGCAGCGGCGCGTGCGCGTCTTGATGAAGTTCCTCGAACTGGTCGCCAAAGAGTATGATTCGCTGGCCGACATTCTGGCGCGCGAGCACGGCAAGACCATCGCCGACGCCAAGGGCGACATCCAGCGCGGGCTGGAAGTGGTCGAGGTCTGCATCGGCGCGCCGCATATGATGAAGGGCGAGTTCACCGATGGCGCCGGCCCCGGCATCGACGTCTATTCGATGCGCCAGCCGCTCGGCGTCGTCGCCGGCATCACGCCGTTCAATTTTCCGGCGATGATCCCGTTGTGGAAGATCGCGCCGGCCATCGCCTGCG
Organism: Mesorhizobium sp. M6A.T.Cr.TU.017.01.1.1; assembly: GCF_004023115.1. Taxonomy (NCBI): domain Bacteria; kingdom Pseudomonadati; phylum Pseudomonadota; class Alphaproteobacteria; order Hyphomicrobiales; family Phyllobacteriaceae; genus Mesorhizobium; species Mesorhizobium sp. M6A.T.Cr.TU.017.01.1.1. Next base: position 33,890 of record NZ_RZTA01000057.1, on the reverse strand, counting down.
GCAACGCCTTCATCCTGAAGCCTTCGGAGCGCGACCCGGGCGTGCCGTTGCGCATCGCGGAGCTGTTCATCGAGGCCGGCCTGCCGGCGGGCATCCTCAACGTCGTCAACGGCGACAAGGAGGCGGTCGATGCCATCCTCGACGACCCCGATATCAAGGCCATCGGCTTTGTCGGCTCGACGCCGATCGCCCACTACATCTATTCGCGCGGCACCGCCTCGGGCAAGCGCGTGCAGTGCTTCGGCGGCGCCAAGAACCACATGATCATCATGCCCGACGCCGACATGGACCAGACCGTCGACGCACTGATCGGCGCCGGCTACGGCTCGGCCGGCGAGCGCTGCATGGCGATTTCCGTCGCTGTCCCGGTCGGCAACGATACCGCCAACCGGCTGATGGAAAAGCTAGTGCCGCGGGTGGAAAGCCTGAAGGTCGGTCCCTCGACGGATTCATCCGCCGATTTCGGCCCGCTGGTGACGGCGCAGGCGCTGGAGCGGGTCAAAGGTTATGTCGACACCGGTGTCAAGGAAGGCGCCAAGCTGGTCGTCGACGGCCGCGGCTTTTCCATGCAGGGCTACGAGAACGGCTACTATATGGGCGGCTGCCTGTTCGACAACGTGACATCAGACATGCGCATCTACAAGGAAGAGATCTTTGGGCCGGTGCTCTCGGTGGTGCGCGCGCCGACCTATGAGAACGCGATCAAACTCGCCAACGACCACGAAATGGGCAACGGCGTCGCCATCTTCACCCGCGACGGCGATGCGGCGCGCGACTTCGCCTCGAGGGTCCAGGTCGGCATGGTCGGTGTCAATGTGCCGATCCCGGTGCCGATCGCCTACTACACCTTCGGCGGCTGGAAAGCGTCCTCCTTCGGCGACCTCAACCAGCACGGACCGGACGCGTTCCGTTTCTATACCAAGACCAAGACGGTGACCTCGCGCTGGCCGTCAGGTGTGAAAGACGGGGCAGAGTTCGTCATCCCGACGATGAACTAGCCGGACGGTTCCGGATTCAGATTGAAGACGAAGAGGCCCGGCTAGAGACCGGGCCTTTTTGCTGACCGGTCGCGGTCCATATATTCCTGAACGCTAATGTGATGGAACCGGGCGGGCAGCAGAAGTCTTAACTTGCAATCCTGCCGCGAAGGAGGCGCGGCAGATCAACCAACGGCGCTGGCGACAGTTGCGGGGGCATCGGTCGGCGCAAGGGAGGTGTCAGATGACACGTCTTATGGTGACGATACTTTGCGCCGCCGCGGCGGCGTTTTCCGCCGCCCCGGCAATGGCGGCCGAACAATGCGCGGCACGAGCCGACATGATCAAGGCGCTCGGCGAGAAGTTCCGTGAAAATCCGACCGCGCTCGGCGTCGTCAATCGGAATGTGATCGTTGAAGTCTTCGTTTCCGACCAAGGCACCTGGACCATCCTCGCCAGCGACACACGCGGTCAAAGCTGCGTGGTTTCGGTGGGTGAAGGCTGGGAGAGCGCGGTGACGACAGCGGCGCTGCCAGGCACCTGAGCGTGGCCCTTTTTTTGCTGCGGCCGCGGTTTCGGCATAGCCGCGCAGGCCGCGGTTCTCTGCGATCACCTTGAAACGGATCCACAGGCGCCCGCTGCGGGCGCCTGCTTGCGCTTTTTCGTTGCCGACACCATATATGGAACATAGTGGGAACATCAAAAATCGTCCCCGCTGATGACAGACCGGAACACGGAAAGGAACGACGCGATGGTGATGACGTCGGAACCGGCCTGGATCGTTTCGGCAAAATGAGGCGTCTCCCTTTGCCGGACGTGATGGCAAAGGAGGTGCCCTATGGCACGCAAATCGCTATTGGGTTGGGTGAAAACCCTGGTTCTTGCTGGCGCATTGGCGGCGGGTACGAACGCCGCAAGCGCCCAATATCAGTACTGCGTTGAACATGGCGATCTCGTAGCCCACCTGACTGAGAATTTCCAGGAAAGACAGTTTGCTTTCGGGCTGATCGGTCAAGTGGCGATCATGGAAGTTTTTGTCGCCGAGACCGGAAGCTGGACGATCATCGTCACCGATGTCGCCGGCAGAAGCTGCATCGTCGCGGCCGGCGAACATTGGGAAAACGTGGTGATCCCGGCCGACCAGGACGCATGACGGTCAGGACACATTGATCGGATGAGCGGTCTCAGCGCGTAGCGGCCGTCTCGGCATGGCCGCGTAGCAGCGCCATCAGGCGCTTGGCATCTTTAGCGGCAGCATCTTCGTCGCCGGCGAGAATCGAGCGGATCAGCGCGACGTGGTGCTCGGCCGATTCCGCCAGCCCGGTTTCGGCCTTGTAGCGGAACCAGAAGCGGCGGCTGTGGGTCTGCAAGGGGGCGGCCAGCCGTGCGGCGAAGGGGTTGTCGGCAGCCAGCGCCAGCGCCTCGTCGAGCGCCTTGTCGGCCTGAATGAAGGCCAGCACATTGCCTGATATCACCGCTTTCTGCATGGCCAGTGCCGCATCGTGAAACAGGTCGGCGGCTTCACGGGTGACGAAGCGGGCGGCCGAGCGGGCGAGAACCACCTCGATGCCACGCCGCGCATCGAGGACGCGCAACCAGTCGCCGGGATGGAGCGGGGCAATGGCGATGCCGGCACGGGGCCGGACATCCAGCAGTCCTTCCCAAGCCAGTCGCTGGATCGCCTCGCGCACGGGCGTGCGGCCAAGCCCGAGCCTGTCGATCAGGGCGCCCTCGGTGATGAAGCTTGCAGGCGCCAGTTCGAGCGTCACGATCATATGCTCGAGCACACGGTAGGCTTTCGCCGCCACAGGCTCGAATGCCGGGCTTGTGTTATTGAATATCAAAGGTGAGCTCCTGATATATTTTCGATATATCATAGCGAAATCCGTGTTGACAGTCCGTTTCTTAATAAATATACGACTGATATATCAGATGGAGCGACCACCATGTGGACCGGAGTTTTCCCCGCCGTCACGACCAAATTCACTGAGGACGATCGTCTCGACCATGGCGAGATGGAGCGCTGCTTTGCGCTGCAGATGGAGGCTGGCTGCGACGGCATCATCGTCTGCGGCTCGCTCGGCGAAGGGCCGATGCTGTCACATGACGAGAAGATCGACGTGCTGAAGACCGCGCAGAAGATCGCCGGCAACAAGCCGGTTCTGCTGACGGTCAACGAAGCCGGCACGCGCGAGGCGGCGGCGATCGCGCGCCGCGCCGCGAAAGAGGGCGCCAACGGGCTGATGGTGGTGCCGAGCCCGATCTATCACACCAATGAGGAGGAGACGGTCGCCGCACTGCGCGCTGTCGCCGAGGCCGGCGACCTGCCGGTGATGATCTATTCCAACCGGCTTGCCTATCGTGTCGACGTTACCGTCGACCAGATGGAGGAGCTGGCGAAGGACAAGCGCTTTGTCGCCATCAAGGAATCCTCGGACGACATCCGCCGCTCGACCGAGATCATCAACCGCTTCGGCGACCGCTACGACCTGTTCACCGGCGTCGACAATCTGGCGTTCGAGGCGCTGTCGGTCGGCGCCATCGGCTGGGTGGCGGGGCTGGTCACCGCGTTTCCGCGCGAGACGGTCGCCATCTACCAGTTGATGAAGCAGGGTCGCCGCGAGGAGGCACTGAAAATCTACCGCTGGTTCCGGCCGCTGCTCGACCTCGACGTCTCGACCTATCTGGTGCAGAACATCAAGCTCGCCGAAGTCTTGGCGATCAACACCAACGACCGCGTGCGCATGCCGCGCCAGCCATTGTCGGGCGAGCGCCGCAGGACGGTCGAAAAGATCGTCAGGGATGCGCTGGAGGCAAGGCCGGAGCTGCCGGCGTTTTGAGGCAGGCTCTCTTCTCCCCGTTTTACGGGGAGAAGATGGCGGCAGCCAGATGAGGGGCAGCGCCCACGTGCAAGGAATTTCCAAGTCGGCAAAAGCGGGGAGCCGCCCCTCATCCGCCCTTCGAGCACCTTCTCCCCGTGAACGGGGAAAAGGGGAAGACATCGCCATTATCGGCGGCGGCATCATCGGCGTCTGTGTCGCCGCCTATCTGGCCGAGGCAGGGCGAAACGTCACGATCTTCGATCGGACGGGGATCTGCGAGGAGACGAGTTCCGGCAATGCCGCCGCTCTGGCCTTTTCCGATGTGCTGCCGCTGGCCCACAAGGGCATGATCAGGCATCTGCCGAAATGGCTTGCCGACCCGCTCGGCCCGCTCAGCATCCCGCCCGCCTACCTGCCGAAGCTGCTGCCCTGGCTTGTCCGCTTCTGGCGCGCCGGGCGAACCGACCGCTACGAGGCCAGCCTCGCGGCGCAGGCAGGCATGATGCGGCTCGCCAAGGCCGAATGGGCCGGGCTGATGGCGCGCTCGGGCACCGAAAACATGCTGCGCGAGGACGGCTCGCTCGAACTTTACGAGAACGAGGCCGAGTTCAAGGCGTCGCTGCCCGGCTGGGCGGCGAGGCAGCGCTTCGGCATCGGCTTCAGCCATGTCGAGGGCGATGCGCTCGCCGCCTTGCAGCCGGGCCTGTCGCCGCGCTTCGTCAAGGGCACTTTCGTGCCGGGATGGAAGACCGTTACGGACCCGAAATCATTGGGCAAGGCGATCTGGGCCTATGCCGAGAAGAACGGCGCGCGTTTCGAAAAGGCTCGGATCGACCGTGTCGGAGCGGGGCAGGATGGCGCGACATTGACGCTGGCCGACGGCACGGCGCGGCAGGCAAAATGCCTCGTCATCGCCGCTGGCGCGTGGTCGCATCTGCTGGCGAAACATCTCGGCGACCGCATCCCGCTCGAAACCGAGCGCGGCTACAACACGACCCTGCCGAAGACCGCCTTCGACGTGAAGCGGCAACTGATCTTCTCCGGCCATGGCTTCGTCGTCACCCCGCTTGAAACCGGTGTGCGCGTCGGCGGCGCCGTCGAGCTCGGTGGCATCGAGCGGCCGCCAAACTACGCCCGCTCGAAAGCGCTGCTCGAAAAGGCCAAAAGCTTCCTGCCGGGGCTTGATCCGGCCGGTGGCCGCGAATGGATGGGGTTCCGGCCGTCGCTGCCGGATTCGCTACCGGTGATCGGTGCCGCCAGGCAGGCCGGCACGATTGTCTATGCCTTCGGCCACGGCCATCTCGGCCTGACCCAGGCGGCTGCCACCGGACGCTTGATCCGCGATCTCATTCTCGGCCAAAATCCGGTGTTTGATCTTTCTCCGTTTTCTCCGAACCGCTTCTGACGGGATCTAGAAATGGCGCGCCACTCCTTCTTCTGCATCGACGGTCACACCTGCGGCAATCCCGTGCGGCTTGTCGCCGGCGGCGGACCGCTGCTCCAGGGCGCGACGATGATGGAGCGGCGCGCGCATTTCCTGGCCGAATATGACTGGATCCGTACCGGGCTGATGTTCGAGCCGCGCGGCCATGACGTGATGTCCGGCTCGCTCCTCTATCCGCCGACGAGGCCCGATTGCGACATCGCCATACTGTTCATCGAAACCTCGGGCTGCCTGCCAATGTGCGGTCACGGCACCATCGGCACGGTGACGATGGCCATCGAGCACGGGCTGATCAAGCCGAAGACGCCGGGTTTGCTCAGGCTGGACACGCCGGCCGGCCTGGTCACCGCCGAATACAAACAGGTCGGCGACTATGTCGAGGAGGTCCGCATCACCAACGTGCCGTCCTTCCTCTATGCGGAGGGCCTGACGGTCGAATGTCCGCAGCTCGGCGAGATCAGTGTCGATGTCGCCTATGGCGGCAATTTCTACGCTATTGTCGAGCCGCAGGAGAACTATCGCGACATGGCCGACCATTCCGCCGGCGACCTCATCGCCTGGAGCCCGGTGGTGCGACAGCGGCTCAACGAGAAGTACTCCTTCGTGCATCCCGAGAATCCCGGCATCGACCGGCTGTCGCATATGCTGTGGACGGGTGCCCCGACCGACAGCCAGGCGGATGCGCGCAACGCCGTCTTCTACGGCGACAAGGCGATCGACCGCTCGCCTTGCGGCACCGGCACCTCGGCGCGGATGGCGCAGCTTCACGCCAAGGGCAAGCTTAGGGCCGGCGACGATTTCGTCCATGAATCGATCATCGGCTCGCTGTTCAAGGGCAGGGTCGAGAAGGAAGTCACGGTGGCAGGCAAGCCGGCGATCATTCCCTCGATCGGCGGCTGGGCGCGCATGACCGGATTGAACACGATCTTCATCGACGACCGCGATCCGTTCGCGCACGGATTCGTCGTCAAATAGAGAGGATCCTAACCCAAGGGAAACGAATGGAACGCAAAGATCGACTGCGTCGGCGGCGCAACGATCCCGCTCATCAACTTATTTTGACGGCGATTCCTTCGAAACGACGTGCATTTTGACGCCGAATCGTCAAAGACATTGCGTTATGCCAATGATAGGGTCCGCGATAGTCCAGAGGCCGGAAGGGAAAGAACGGGCAATCCGAGTGGCGTGCTTCAAAATCACGCATGACGATTAAAAAATGACGTTGCAATCCGGGCTCGAAACTTTACGACTAGGGGAAATACGAAAAGGAATGCGTCTGCATGGGCGACATTCCAGGGGAGCCACGACAGCATGCAGTATTTTGTCCAGCAGCTTATCAACGGGCTGACGCTGGGATCGATCTATGGACTGATAGCGATCGGCTATACGATGGTCTACGGCATCATCGGCATGATCAATTTCGCCCATGGCGACATCTTCATGATCGGCGCCTTCACCGCCCTCATCGTTTTCCTCATCCTCGGTGCGTTGTTCTATTCGGTGCCGGTGGTGATCGCGCTCCTGGTCATGATGATCGTGGCGATGCTGCTGACCAGCCTGTATAACTGGACGATCGAGAAGGTGGCCTACCGGCCCTTGCGCGGCTCGTTCCGGCTGGCGCCGCTGATCACAGCGATCGGCATGTCGATCGCGCTGTCGAACTTCGTCCAGGTGACGCAAGGCCCGCGCAACAAGCCGATCCCGCCGATGGTGTCCAAGGTCTACAATATCGAGGGCATCAGCGTATCGCTGAAGCAGATCATCATCGTCGTCGTCACCGCGCTGCTGCTGGCGCTGTTCTGGTACCTGGTCAACAAGACCTCGCTTGGTCGAGCGCAAAGAGCGTGCGAGCAGGACCGCAAGATGGCGGCGCTGCTCGGTATCGACGTCGACCGCACCATCTCGATCACCTTCGTCATGGGCGCGGCCCTTGCCGCCGTCGCCGGCACGCTGTTCCTGATGTATTACGGCGTCATCGCCTTCTCCGACGGCTTCACGCCCGGCGTGAAGGCGTTCACTGCGGCCGTGCTCGGCGGCATCGGCTCGCTGCCCGGCGCCGTGCTCGGTGGGCTGATGATCGGCTTCATCGAGAGCATGTGGTCGGCCTATTTCTCGATCGACTACAAGGACGTCGCCGCCTTCTCCATCTTGGCGATCGTGCTGATCTTCCTGCCTTCCGGCATTCTGGGCCGGCCAGAAGTCGAAAAGGTCTGAGATCATGGCCGATACCGTATCTCCGGAGCGCGACATCGTCGCCACCCCTATGCAACGCGCCACGCGCGAGGCGCTTTATGCCGGCGCCATCGCGCTCGGCCTGTTCGTGCTGTTCATCGGCCTGAGGACCGATCAGAACATCTCGAACGAACTGATCCTCGTACAGCGCTGGTGGCTTCTCTTTACCGTGGTTGTGCTGACCATGGTCGGGCGCTTTGTCTATGTCGCCTATGGCCAACCCTTCCTGGCCAGCCAGAAGGTCGTCGACATCGCCACCGGCCTGTTGCCGGAGAGCGCGGCGACGCGGTTCTTCCGGTTGCCGTATTTCATCGCGGCCATCGTGATTGTTGCCGTGCTTGCTCTTCTGGCCGGCTCCCTCGATGATTTGCTGGGGCCGGGCCTTGCCGGTTACGCACGGTTCGCGCGAGCGCTGGCGATCATCTATGCCCTCGCCTCGGTGCTGTTCTATTTCCGCAGCTTCATCCATGCCCACTTCTCGGCATTGGGCATCGCCGCACTGGCGATTTATCCTGTCGTCGTCGTGCTGGTGCTTGCGGTGTACAGTGGATCGATGGTGGGCGGCTTTCAGGGCTCGCTCAAATGGGTCGACAATTTCGGCATCCAGATCCTGATCTATGTGATGCTGGCGTGGGGGCTGAATATCGTCGTTGGCCTCGCCGGCTTGCTCGACCTCGGCTATGTCGCGTTCTACGCCGTCGGCGCCTATGCCTATGCGCTGCTCGGCACGCATTTTGGTCTGTCGTTCTGGATCCTGCTGCCGGCCGCCGGGGCCATGGCCGCCTTCTGGGGCGTGCTTTTGGGCTTTCCGGTGCTGCGCCTGCGCGGCGACTATCTGGCGATTGTGACGCTGGCCTTCGGCGAGATCATTCGTCTCGTGCTGATCAACTGGCGCGAGGTCACCAACGGCTCGGCCGGTATTTCCGGTATCCCGAAGGTCTCTTTCTTCGGGCTGATGTCGTTCAACGTCGCGGACGAAAACTATATCGCCAAGGTGCTCGACATCGCCCAGTCGGGCGCCTACTACAAGATCTTCCTCTACTACCTGATCCTCGGGCTCTGCCTGCTCACCGCCTTCGTCACTATAAGGCTCAGGCGCATGCCCGTCGGCCGCGCCTGGGAAGCGCTGCGCGAGGACGAGATCGCCTGCCGCTCGCTCGGCATCAACACCACCACCACCAAGCTCACCGCCTTTGCCACCGGCGCCATGTTCGGCGGCTTCGCTGGCTCGTTCTTCGCTGCGCGGCAAGGTTTCGTCAGCCCTGAATCCTTCATCTTCCTGGAATCGGCGATCATCCTCGCCATCGTCGTGCTCGGCGGCATGGGCTCGCTGGTCGGCATCGCCGTCGCCGCCATGGTGATGATCGGCGGCACCGAGGCGCTGCGCGAACTCGATTTCCTGAAGCAGGTCTTCGGTCCAGATTTCACCCCGGAACTCTACCGCATGCTTTTGTTCGGTATAGCCATGGTCATCGTCATGGTCTGGAAGCCGCGCGGCTTCGTCGGCAGCCGTGAACCGACAGCCTTCCTCAAGGAGAGCAGGGCCGTATCCGGCTCCTTCACCAAGGAAGGCCACGGCTGATGAGTGATGCGAGCCTATCCATGAACGATGCCATCCTGCAGGTCGAGCATCTGTCGATGAAGTTCGGCGGTCTCGTTGCCATCGGCGACCTGACCTTCCAGGCCAAGCGCGGCGAGATCACCGCGCTGATCGGGCCGAACGGCGCCGGCAAGACCACCGTGTTCAACTGCATCACCGGTTTCTACAAGCCGTCGGAAGGCATGCTCACGCTCAATCGGCGCGACGGCTCGAGCTATCTGCTTGAACGCCTGCCGAATCATGAGATCCCGGCGCGCGCCAAGGTGGCGCGCACTTTTCAGAACATTCGTCTGTTCTCGGGCATGACGCTGCTGGAGAACCTGCTGGTGGCGCAGCACAACAAGCTGATGAAGGCATCCGGCTACACCATCCTCGGCCTGTTCGGCTTCGCCGGCTACCGGACAGCGTCGGCCGAGTCGATCGACCTGGCGAGACACTGGCTGGAAAAGGCCGATCTCGTCGACCGAGCCGACGATCCGGCCGGCGACCTGCCCTACGGCGCGCAACGGCGCCTGGAGATCGCGCGGGCCATGTGCACGGGTCCGGAGCTGCTCTGCCTCGACGAACCGGCCGCCGGCCTCAATCCGAAGGAATCGATGGCGCTCAATGAGCTCCTGATGGACATCAAAGACAACACCGGCACCTCAATCTTGCTGATCGAGCACGACATGGCGGTGGTCATGCAGATTTCCGACCATGTCGTGGTGCTCGAATACGGCCGCAAGATCTCGGACGGCAGTCCGCAAGCGGTACGCACCGACCCGCGTGTCATCGCCGCTTATCTCGGGGTCGAAGACGAGGAAGTTGAGACTGTGCTGACGGAGGTCGGCGACGAAGACGTCATCGAGCAACTGGATACGGGCCCGGATTCGGCGCACGGGCCGGGCACATCATCTTCGTATCTCGCCGGGCCGGTAACCGACACGGTCGGCCATAGCGAAGGCGAACGCGTCACGGTGTCCAAGGGCGCCTCGAAAGCCGGGCAGCTCGATGCAAGGTCGAGTGCCGCAGCAAGTAAGCCAAGCTCGAAGCCTGCCGCAGCCGAGCCGCGCGCGAAATCTTCTGCCGCTGCAAAGCCAGCCACCAAGGCACCGGCCAAAAAGGCCGCGGGCGTTTCGAACCGCCTCACAGCACCGCGCGGCGGCAAGGCCGACAATCTGACCCGCATCAAGGGCATCGGCACGGTCAACGAGAAGAAGCTCAACCAGCACGGCATCTTCCATTTCGACCAGATCGCGGCATGGAAGAAGGCCGACGTCGTCGCCGTCGAAGCCTATCTGGCCTTCGACGGGCGCATTGCACGCGAGGACTGGGTTGGCCAGGCCAAGCTTCTTGCCGCTGGCAAGGAGACGGAATTTTCGCGTCGCGTTGATGCGGGGAAGGTGGAGACAAGCCATGTCTCTGCAACGCCTGCGGCGGGCAAGCGCGGAGGGCGCAAGTGATGGCCGGCACAACGCTGCTCGATATTAGGGGTGTCCAGACCTACTACGGCAACATCCGGGCGCTGAACGGCGTCGATGTCACCGTCAAGCAGGGCGAGATCGTGGCGCTGATCGGCGCCAACGGCGCCGGCAAGTCGACGCTGATGATGACCATTTTTGGTGCTCCACGGGCGCGGGCGGGTACCATCACCTTCGCCGGCACCGACATCACCCAGCTGCCGACCCATGAGATCGCGCGCATGCGCATCGCCCAGTCGCCGGAGGGCCGGCGCATCTTCCCGCGCATGACGGTGATGGAAAACCTGCAGATGGGCGCCAGCCTCGACAACCTCCAGCATTACGACGAGGACGCCGAGAAGGTGTTCACGCTGTTTCCGCGCCTGAAGGAACGCATTGCCCAGCGCGGCGGCACGCTGTCGGGCGGCGAGCAGCAGATGCTGTCGATCGCGCGCGCGCTGATGGCGCGGCCGAAGCTGCTCCTGCTCGACGAGCCGTCGCTGGGCCTGGCGCCGCTGATCGTCAAGCAGATCTTCGACGCCATCCGCGAGTTGAACCGCACGCAGGGGCTGACCGTGTTCCTGGTCGAGCAGAACGCCTTCGGCGCGCTGAAGCTCGCCACGCGGGGCTATGTCATGGTCAACGGCAATGTGACGATGAGCGGCACCGGCAAGGAGCTGCTCGCCGATCCGGACGTGCGTGCCGCCTATCTCGAAGGCGGCCATCACTGAGTTCAGGAGTCTTCATCATGCAGGGCATTCTCTATGAGGAACCCTCGGTCTGGCAGTTCTTCTTCGTCACCTGCCTGCTTGGCGGCTGGGCGGCCTGGATGACGGGCAAGGCCTGCGCCCAGACATGGCGCAGCTTCGTCCAGTTGTTCGCTTACATGCTCGGCCTCGGCATCGCCGTAAGGTTCATCCATCACGCGCTGTTCGACGGCACGATGTTCTCGCTGCAGTACTACATCGTCGATACCATCGTCCTGATGATATTGGGCTTCATCGGCTATCAATACACGCGCACCAATCAGATGGTGACACAGTATAGCTGGCTCTACGAAAGAGCATCGCTTTTGAGTTGGAAACCAAAAGGTTGATGTTCATCATTAACGCCGTTTCGGGGATGAATCGGCGTGACAAGTGCCTGAAAATCGGCAAAGTACGTTTTCTGCGAGTAAAAGTGGGCATCGCATGAAAGCATCATCCACGCCCACTCTGTAAATGGGAGCGTTTTACATGAGAAAATCACTTTTGTCCGCCGTCGCCCTGACCGCGCTCGTCGCGTTCAGCGGAAGCGCGTGGGCTGACATCCTGGTCGGCGTCGCCGGTCCGATCACCGGTCCGAATGCCGCTTTCGGCGCGCAGCTGCAGAAGGGCGCCGAACAGGCTGTCGCCGACATCAATGCGGCCGGCGGCATCAACGGCGAGCAGATCAAGCTCACGGTCGGCGACGACGTCTCCGATCCGAAGCAGGGCATCTCGGTCGCCAACAAGTTCGTCGGCGACGGCGTCAAGTTCGTGGTCGGCCACTTCAACTCGGGCGTTTCGATCCCGGCATCGGAAGTCTACGCGGAAAACGGTATCCTCGAGATCACGCCGGCCGCGACCAATCCGAAGTTCACCGAACGCGGCATGTGGAACACGTTTCGCACCTGCGGACGTGACGACCAGCAGGGCAGCATCGCCGGCGCTTACCTCGCGTCGAACTTCAAGGATGCCAAGATCGCGGTCATCCACGACAAGACGACTTACGGTCAAGGTCTTGCCGACGAAACCAAGAAGGCGATGAACGCTGCCGGCGTGACGGAAGTCATGTACGAAGGCGTCAATGTCGGCGACAAGGACTTCTCGGCGCTGATCGCCAAGATGAAGCAAGCCGGCGTTTCCATCATCTATTGGGGTGGTCTGCACACCGAAGCCGGCCTGATCATCCGCCAGGTGGCTGACCAGGGCCTCAAGGCCACGCTGGTTTCCGGCGACGGCATCGTGTCGAACGAACTGGCCTCGATCGCGGGCGACGCGGTTGCGGGCACGCTGAACACGTTCGGCCCGGATCCGCGTCTGATCCCGGCGAACAAGGAACTCGTCGAGAAGTTCCGTGCGCAGGGCTTCGAGCCGGAGGCCTACACGCTCTACTCCTACGCCGCCATGCAGGCTATCGCGGGAGCCGCCACAGCCGCCAAGTCGAACGATCCGATGGAAGTTGCCAAGGCTCTCAAGGCGAATGGCCCGTTCAAGACGGTGCTGGGCGATCTTTCCTATGACGCGAAGGGCGATCCGACGCTGCCTGGCTACGTCATGTACGAATGGAAGAAGGGCGACGACGGCAAGTACACCTACATCCAGAAAATGTAAGCCTGTCGACGACGACAATTCCGGAATGCCCGGCGCCTCGCGCCGGGCATTTTTCGTTTGATGTGTTACCCGTTGTTAAAGCGTCCTTTGCGCATTCGAGGGAACACGCGGCGCTCAGAGCAAAAAGAATCGATTTAAATCGGTTTAATCGCCGCCCGATTTTGTTTGCGCTGCAGCATTTTCGCGTTAATCATGGCGCCAGTTTCCTTCCCGTCAGCGTCCGGAGCCTTGTCCTTGGCAATCACGAAAATCCTTGTCGCCAACCGGTCCGAAATCGCCATCCGCGTCTTCCGCGCGGCCAACGAGCTCGGCCTCAAAACCGTGGCGATCTGGGCCGAGGAGGACAAATACTCGCTGCACCGCTTCAAGGCCGACGAAAGCTACCAGGTCGGGCGCGGGCCGCATCTGACCAGGGATATGGGACCGATCGAAAGCTATCTGTCGATCGAGGAGGTGATCCGCGTCGCCAGGCTTTCGGGCGCCGATGCCATCCATCCGGGCTACGGGCTGTTGTCGGAAAGCCCCGAGTTCGCCGAAGCCTGCGCCAAGGCCGGCATCATTTTCATTGGACCCAAGCCGGATACGATGCGCAGGCTCGGCAACAAGGTCGCCGCGCGTAACCTGGCGATAGAGGTTGGCGTGCCGGTAATTCCCGCCACCGAACCGTTGCCGGACGACATGGAGGCGGTGAAGACGCTCGCCAAAACGATCGGCTATCCGGTGATGCTGAAGGCATCGTGGGGCGGCGGCGGCCGCGGCATGCGCGCCATCCGCTCGGAAACCGACCTCGCCCGGGAAGTGACGGAGGGCAAGCGCGAAGCGAAAGCCGCCTTCGGCAAGGACGAGGTCTATCTCGAAAAGCTGATCGAGCGCGCCCGCCATGTCGAGGTGCAGGTGCTGGGCGACACGCACGGCAATGCCGTGCACCTGTTCGAGCGCGATTGCTCCATCCAGCGTCGCAACCAGAAGGTGGTCGAGCGCGCGCCGGCGCCGTACCTCGAAATGTCACGGCGCGAGGAACTCTGCGATTATGCGCTGAAGATCGCCCGCGAGACGAGCTATATCGGCGCGGGAACGGTCGAGTTCCTGCAGGATGCCGACACCGGTAAATTCTACTTCATCGAGGTCAACCCGCGCATCCAGGTCGAGCACACCGTCACCGAGCAGGTGACCGGCATCGACATCGTCAAGGCGCAGATCCACATCCTCGATGGTTTCGCCATCGGCACGCCGGAATCGGGCGTGCCGGCGCAGAAGGATATCAGGCTCAACGGCCACGCGCTGCAGTGCCGCATCACCACGGAAGATCCCGAGCACAATTTCATTCCCGACTATGGCCGCATCACCGCCTATCGCGGCGCCACCGGTTTCGGCATCCGCCTCGACGGCGGCACCGCCTATTCGGGCGCGGTCATCACCCGTTTTTATGACCCGCTGCTGGAGAAGGTGACGGCCTGGGCACCGACGCCGGCCGAGACCATCGCCCGCATGAACCGGGCTCTGCGCGAGTTCCGTATTCGCGGCGTGGCGACCAATCTCACCTTCCTCGAGGCGATCATCAATCACCCGAGTTTCGCCGACAATTCCTACACGACCAAGTTCATCGACACGACGCCGGAGCTGTTCGCGAGCGTGAAGCGGCAGGACCGCGCGACCAAGCTGCTCAATTATCTGGCCGATGTCAGCGTCAACGGCCATCCCGAGACGCGCGGCCGGCCGCAGCCGAAGGCCGACGCGGCGGCACCCATGGTGCCCTACCTCAATGGCAATGTGCCTGATGGCAGCAAGCAGAAGCTCGACGCGCTTGGGCCGGAGAAATTCGCGGCCTGGATGCGCGCGCAGAAAGAGGTGCTGGTTACCGACACGACGATGCGCGACGGGCACCAATCCTTGCTCGCGACGCGCGTGCGCACCTATGACATCGCCGGCATTGCCGGCACCTATGCGCGCGCGCTGCCGCAGCTTTTGTCGCTCGAATGCTGGGGCGGGGCGACGTTCGACGTCGCCATGCGCTTCCTCACCGAAGACCCGTGGGAGCGGCTGTCGCTGGTGCGCGAGGCAGCGCCCAATTTGTTGCTGCAAATGCTTTTGCGCGGCGCCAACGGCGTCGGCTACACCAACTATCCCGACAATGTGGTCCAGCATTTCGTCAAACAGGCCGCCGCCGGCGGCATCGACCTGTTCCGCGTCTTCGACTGTTTGAACTGGGTCGACAACATGCGTGTCGCCATGGACGCGGTCGGCGCCGAGGGCAAGCTGATCGAAGCGGCGATCTGCTACACCGGCGACATACTCGACCCGGCGCGAGCCAAATACGACCTCAAATACTATGTCGCGCTGACCAGGGAGTTGCAGGCGGCCGGCGCCCATATCATCGCGGTCAAGGACATGGCCGGGCTCTTGAAGCCGACGGCGGCGCGCGCACTGTTCAAGGCGCTGCGCGAGGCGACCGATCTGCCGATCCACTTCCACACGCACGACACGTCAGGCCTGTCGGCGGCGACGGTGCTGGCGGCGGTGGACAGCGGTGTCGACGCCATTGACGCGGCGATGGACTCCTTATCGGGCAACACCTCGCAGCCTTGCCTGGGCTCGATCGTCGAGGCGCTGAAGGGCACCGAGCGAGATCCGGGCCTCGACCCGCAATGGATTAGGAACATCTCGTTCTACTGGGAGGCGGTGCGCAACCAGTATGCAGCCTTCGAGAGCGACCTGAAGGGGCCGGCCTCGGAAGTCTACCTGCACGAAATGCCAGGCGGGCAATTCACCAATCTCAAGGAACAGGCGCGCTCGCTCGGGCTGGAGACGCGCTGGCACGAAGTGGCGCAGACCTATCACGACGTCAATCTGATGTTCGGTGACATCGTCAAGGTGACGCCGTCGTCCAAGGTTGTCGGCGACATGGCGCTGATGATGGTAAGTCAGGACCTGACGGTCGCCGATGTCGAAAATCCAGCCAGGGATATCGCCTTCCCGGATTCGGTCGTGTCGATGCTGCGCGGCGATCTCGGCCAGTCGCCCGGCGGCTGGCCGGAGGCGCTGCAGAAGAAGGTGCTGAAGGGCGGTAAGCCGATCACTGTGCGACCTGGCTCGCTGTTGAAAGCAGCCAATCTCAAGGCCAGCCGCAAGGAGATCGAGGAGAAGCTCGAGCGCAAGCTTAGCGAATTCGAATTCGCCTCGTGGCTGATGTACCCGAAGGTTTTTTCCGACTTTGCCGCAGCCCAGGAAACCTACGGGCCGGTCAGCGTGCTGCCGACGCCGACCTATTTCTACGGCATGAAGCCGGAAGACGAGATCTTTGTCGACATCGAGAAAGGCAAGACTCTGGTGGTGCGCTGCCTGGCCATCGGCGATGTCGACGAGAAAGGCATGGTCACCGTGTTCTTCGAGCTCAACGGCCAGCCGCGCCGGATCAAAGTGCCGGATCGCGCGCATGGTGCTTCCGCCGCCAAGGCGCGGCGCAAGGCCGAGCCGGGTAACGAGGCGCATGTCGGCGCGCCGATGCCGGGCGTGGTCTCGGCACTTGCCGTCGCCGCCGGCCAGGCGGTCAAGGCCGGCGACGTGCTGCTGTCGATCGAGGCGATGAAGATGGAGACGGCATTGCATGCCGAGCGTGACGGCACAATCGCCGAAGTGCTGGTGAAGGCCGGCGACCAGATCGACGCCAAGGATCTGCTGATCGCATTCGGGTAAGGTGCGTTGATATTCAGGTGATGCCGGCCTGCAAACGCCAGCTGCCTGCGCTTCCGGTGCTCACGTACTTAAGTACGCTCCGCTCCGGTTCTCGGCAGCCACCGTTTTCGGCTCGGCCTGACCTGAATCTCAACACACCTTGGGGTGTGCCTAACCCTTCATGCCGCATCGATAACAGCTTGACCGGTCGCCCCCGGTCGGGCATCGAACCGCTGCAAATTCGCCGCGACACGTTCCTGAGTCGCGGCATGGAAAACGACGCGGAGAAAAAAATGGCCGACGACATCACCGAGACCAGCCAGACTGTTGCCGCCGGCCAGCTGCGTGCCTTCATCGAGCGCATCGAGCGGCTCGAAGAAGAGAAGAAGACGATCGCCGACGACATCAAGGAAGTGTTCGCCGAGGCCAAGGGCACCGGCTTCGACACCAAGGCGATGCGGTCGATCATCCGTCTGCGCAAGAAGGACCAGGCCGAGCGGCAGGAGGAGGAAACCATCCTCGACCTCTACAAAGCCGCGCTCGGCATGGTGTAAGGCTGGTAACAGCCCTGGGCGCCGGTTGCGGCACCCTCAATGGGTCGAAGCATGAGCGAATTCGACTTTGGCGTCCGCCGCGCCTCTGAATTCCGCCAACGCGGCTTCTGGACGCTGTTCGCGGAACGGCATCCGGAAGAAAGGGCGCTGATGGCGCGGCGCGGACCCTGGTTCTGGCAGCGCGGGCTGCCCGACTTCGCGTTGGTCCTTTCCATGTATGTCGCGCCGGCGCAGAACCATGTCGGCGTCTTCTTCGGCCGCAACGAGAAGTTCGGTGCCACGGAAGCCTGGTCGCGGTTGAAGCCGTTCCAGCCGGCGATCGAAGACAGGTTGAAGCTCAGGCCGGAACAGAGTTGCGAGGGCCTCGGCATCAATTCGCTGTGGCGGGTGAACTGCTTTGCCGAGGACAATTGGCCCGCCATGGCCGACTGGCTGGTGACGGAAGCATCGCGTTTCGAGCGCGCCGTTGCCGGGGTTCTGGGCGAGGGTGGCGAAGCCGGTTCGTGAATTCGCGTCGCAGCCGCTTGAGCTAGTTCGGCTTCGGCGTGTCGCGGCCGATCTGTTCGAGATGGTGTTGCAGCGCCAGATGGTCGAGCGCATCCATCGGCAGATTGGTGAACAGCGAGATGCGGTTGTTGAGCATGCGATAGGCATCGGCAAAGGCAAGGTGCAGCTCGGCCTCGGTGCCGTCTGCCTTGGCTGGGTCCGGTATCGACCAGAGCGCGGTCATCGGATGACCCGGCCAGATCGGACATGATTCATTCGCGGTGCTGTCGCAAAGCGTGAAGATGAAGTTCATTTCCGGCGCGTCGGGTTCGGCAAACTCGTCCCAGCCTTTCGAACGGGCGAAGCTCGTATCGTAGTTGAGGCTTTCGAGCAGCTGCAGTGCGTAGGGATTGACCTTGCCCTTCGGCTGCGAGCCGGCGGAAAAGGCCTTGAACCTGCCGGCACCGAGCCGATTGAGGATGGCTTCTCCCATGATGGAGCGCGCTGAATTGGCGTTGCAAAGAAACAGCACGTTGTAGACATTATCGCTCATCTGAAGACCTCCTTGGCAGGCGACTGGATGATGGGGGCGGCAGATTCCGGCAATTTATCTCTGCCAAGATGCCGGCAAGGGCGACGTAGAAAGGTTTCACGACCGTTTGATGACAATCTGTCAAATCATATGCTTGCGTGCCGATGATCGACTTGCGTTGACAGGCTTGCTGCGTTCGACATTTCTGCGGCTGTCGAAAGAGAGAAGGCCGCGCCTATGAGTGCTCCCTTCGAAGGCGAAGGCGGTGAGGCAAGCCGCGCTCTGGGCTTCTTCCGCTCGCGCTGGCAAGGCACGGCCCCGCTCGATCGGCTGTTCTGGCGCGATCTTGTCCTTGTCGGCACGGCGATCAACATCGCAGTGTCGGTGCTGGCGCTGATCTTGCTCGGGCTAAAGCTGCCGCTCGCTCTCGTTCTGGCGGTGCATTTCGCGCCGGTGCCGTACAACTTCTTTCTGACTTTTGCGGTGTGGCGGACCGCCGAGAAATCCCCCAGCATCAAGGCTTCGCTGATGACGCTGGGGGCTGTGCTGTGGCTGATACTGGTGGTGGTGGTCTGACAGGACAGTGCTGCCAACGTCGAATTCCAGTCAGGCAGCCGGCTCGAATTTCAGCGCGACGCCATTGATGCAATAGCGCAGGCCGGTCGGGGGCGGACCGTCCTCGAAGACGTGGCCGAGATGGCTGCCGCAGCGAGCGCAGTGGCATTCTGTGCGGACCATGCCGTAGCTGCGGTCGACGGTCGTCTCGACCGAACCGGGCACCGGGTCGTTGAAGCTCGGCCAGCCGGTGCCGCTCTCGAATTTCAGCTTGGACTCGAACAAGGGCTGGTCGCAGCCGACACAGGAAAAGGTGCCGGCGCGCTTCTCGTGGAGCAAGGCGCAACTGCCTGGCCGCTCGGTGCCGTGGTTGCGCATCACCGCATATTGCTCTGGCGACAGGCGCGCGCGCCATTCGGCATCGGTACGGGTGACTGGGTAGGTATGGCTATCCATCTTTTTGCCTCTTAGCTCATGCCGCTGTTTGGGTTGCCTTCCCAAGTTCGCCTAAAATAGGCATTCGTTACGGCGTTTGCCCATATTTTCGATGCCGCGAAGAATTCCTCAGGCGATCGCCGCGAGATACCGCGCAACCGACGCTGCAAATGCCGCCTTTGCGTCTCCGAGGACGTTCTGGTTCCACCATGCGCCATAGATATGGTCGAACGCGAAAGGCTCCAGCGCGGCCTTGATGCCGAGCACTTTCGCCGCATTGAGCGGGATGTAGTTCGGGTAGCTGTACATGAAGCTGACATGGCGGCGCGTAGGCGTCACCTGCAAGATGTCGCCGGCCAGGATGGCGTCGCCGCCGTCGCGCTTCCAGTGCAGCACCTGGCCGCCGGAAAAGTGGCCGCCGCAACGGATAAGTGTCAGCGAGGGGTTTAGGGCGCGCGTCTCGCCTTCCCAACTGATAACAGCCGGATGCGGCCGCATGATCCACTTGCGATCATCGGCGTGCAGGTAGATCGGCACGCCGCCAAACGCTTCGCTCCACTCGACCATTGCCGAATAATAATGGCAGTGCGAAATGGCGATCGCGGTCAGGCCGCCCCGTCGGTTGATTTCGGCCACGGCCTCGTCATTGACCATCGAGATGCAGTCCCACAGCACATTGCCGTGCGGCGTTTGCGCCAGCAGCGCCCGCTGACCGATGGCGAAGCGCGGCTCGATGCCGAAGGCGAGCACGCCGGCGTCGTCTTTCATCACGATCCGATGCCCGGCAGCGAGTTCCTCCGGCGTGATCCAGGCCTGGCCCTCCCAGCGCACATATTGCCGCTCGTCCTCGCAGATCGGGCAATGGTCCGGCGGCGCGGCTGTTGCCGCGAATTGGACGCCACACTGCAGGCAAAGGAAACAGGTCATCGGCCTTCCTGTCTTGCGTTCCGAAAATCCACTCAGTGCTTCCTTGAAAGCTGTTTCGTCGCGGCTTCGAGCCCGGCGAGCGTCAGCGGAAACATGCGGCCGCCGAAGATATCGCGGATCATGGCGATCGAATGAGTATAGCCCCAGTGTTTCTCATTTTCCGGGTTGAGCCATACCGCGTTTGGCCATTGCTGCAGCAGGCGGTTGAGCCAGACGACGCCGGCTTCCGGATTCCAATGCTCGACCGAGCCGCCGGGATGCGCGATCTCATAGGGGCTCATCGAGGCATCGCCGACGACGATCACCTTGTAGTCCGGGCCGTATTTGTGGAGGAGGTCGAAGGTCGGGATCACCTCCGCATGGCGGCGGCGATTGTCCTTCCAAACGCCTTCGTAAAGGCAGTTGTGGAAGTAAAAGTATTCGAGCTGGCGGAATTCGGCGCGGGCAGCCGAAAACAGCTCTTCGACGCTTTTGATGTGGTCGTCCATCGAGCCGCCGACATCGAAGAACATCAGCAGCTTCACGGCATTGCGCCGCTCGGGCCGTGTTTGCACGTCGAGATAGCCATGTTCGGCCGTGGCGTGGATGGTGCCGGGCAGGTCGAACTCCTCCTCGGCGCCTTCGCGCACCCAGCGGCGCAAGCGCTTCAGCGCGATCTTTATATTGCGGGTGCCGAGCTCGACGGCATCGTCGAAATTCCTGAATTCGCGCTTGTCCCAGACTTTCACCGCGCGGCGGTTGCGGCTCTCATGCTGGCCGATGCGAACGCCTTCGGGATTGTAGCCATAGGCGCCGAAGGGCGATGTCCCGCCGGTGCCGATCCATTTCGAGCCGCCCTGATGCCGGCCCTTCTGTTCCTCAAGCCGTTTTTTCAGCGTTTCCATCAGCTTTTCGAAACCACCCATCGCCTCGATCAGCTTTTTTTCTTCATCGGTCAGGTGCTTTTCGGCAAGCCGCCGCAGCCATTCCTCCGGAATGTTCTCGACGTCGACCGCGTTTTCGCCAGCCAGCGCTTCGACCCCCTTGAAGATATGCGAAAAGACTTGGTCGAAACGGTCGATGTGGCGCTCGTCCTTCACCAGTGCCGAGCGGGCGAGATAGTAAAAACCCTCGACGTCATAGTCGACCAGCCCCGCCTCCAGCCCTTCCAGCAGCGACAGATATTCCCGAAGCGAGACCGGAACACGCGCTGCCTTCAGTTCGAGGAAGAAGGGAATGAACATCGTACGACTTTATCTGTGACCTTCGATCTTCTCCCGTGCGGCGCTGGCGATGAAAGCGGAACGCGTGAGGCCGCGTCGGCTCGCTTCGGCATCGATTGCCGCCAAAAGGCCTGCGTCGAGCGACAGATTGGCCCGGACAGGCCGGCCGGAATCGATCAGCACGGGGATCATCACGGCAGATTCGCCGGCAGCGCTATCGATTTCGCCCAGTCGGAGCAGATCTGCCACCGTGCGCGCGGCGGGCAGGGGCAAGTGCTTCGCCATTCGTGCCTCGGCCCATTCGCGAACGGCGGAAGTCGCATCGGCTATCGCCTCCTCGGGACTTGCGCCACCGCCGTGACACCCGGGAAGATCGGGCACCCGCACCCCCCAGACATCATCTGCGCCGTCAAGAATTCCGACATAGTGCATCATGATTCGTCCCTAAATCCATCCAGCAAGCCGGGCGATCGACCGCGCGACACCCAGAGATTGTTCGCGATGCCGCGGCACGATGATCATGATCTCCGGCCTCTCCGGATGCTCATACTTCTCATACTTGCCGCCGCCTACGTTCACCCAGCTATCGCGTAAAAGCCTCGTGACGATCTTGCGTGTGTTGGTCTCGATCAGTGGCACGGGCAGTCTGATCATGCGCAATATATTGCGCAACAGCAGCTATTTCAATCGTCGGCAGCCATCACATCAAATCATATTCGATGAAGCCCGTGCGCCGCGCCACGTGGTCGTAGAGCTTGCGCGCGGTGGTGTTGGTCTCGTGCGTCATCCAGTAGACGTTCTTGACGCCGATCTTGCCGGCTTCCTGCTTCACCGCCTCGATCAGGGCGGCGCCGACGCCCTTGCCGCGCACATCCGGGTCGGCAAACAGGTCCTGGAGATAGCAGTTGTTTACCTGGGACCAGCAGGAGCGATGATAGAGATAGTGCGTCAGGCCGACCGCCTTGCCGTCGAGGGTGGCGATGAAACCTTTCGGCTCGAACTCGCCTGCCGTGAACAGGCGCTTCCAGGTGACGGCGTAGACGTCCTCCGGCAGCTTGGTTTCGTAAAAGGTGAGGTAGGCGGTCCACAGACGTTGCCAGTCGGCATGGTCGGATTGTGCCAGTGGGCGGACGGTGATCTCGGTCATTTCATTTCCCTCTGAGGTCTGCAACCCGATCCATCCAATAGAATCGGCATCACGAATATCTTTGCCTATCCCGCCGGCAAATTATACTCGCGAAAAGCGGTCGCGAGCATGCGCAGCGCCTCTCGTGCCCGCGGTGCCAAAGCGTGCGAGTGCAAAACGATCTCCGAAGACGGAATTGGCGGCAGGCCGAGTTTGCGGCCCACGTCGACAAGGCCGGGGGGAACGACACGGTGGGCGAGGGCGGCAATGGCGAAACCGGCCGATACCGCGATGTTGACGGCCGCGCCGCCACCGCCCACGAAAGCCTCACTCCAGGCGATGCCTGCCCTATCCAGCGCCTCGACCGCCCTCAGGCGGTCCGGGCAGTTGCATACGGTGCTTAAAAGAGCCAGGCGCAATGGCGTTCCGGGCCGCCATTCGAAGGCAGGGGCCGCGAACCAGCCATAGTGGGTGCGCGACAAGGCTTCGCCGCGTCGGATGTCATCTTCCTGGTGCACGATCACAGCGTCGAGCTCGCCGCGATCGAAAGCTCCTTCCAGCATGGAGCTGGTGTCGATCCTTATGTTGAGCGCGAGCGACGGATCATGGGCATGAAGCTGGGCTATCAGTGTGGAAAGCTTAGGCCCCGCGACATGATCGACAAAGCCGAGAGCAAGCCGACACGGCGCTGCGGAAAACTCCGCGACGGCGCGTTCATGGGCGGCAAGGAATTCACGGGCCGCGGGAAGGAAGACCGCTCCCCTTGCGGATAGAGCCACACGGCGCGGGGTCCGTTCGATCAAACGCGCGCCGAGCTTTTCTTCGAGCCGGCGCAGCTTGACGCTGATCGTCGCCTGGGTGCTCCCCATCGCGGCAGCCGCCCGGGTGAAGCTCTGCAGGTCGGCCACCATGACGAAGGTGCGCACGGCGTCGACATCAAGGCTAGTCATCGCGATCATTCCATTTTGTCATTTCTGAAATAGAAATGCATAGCCTTTTTTCATAGTCAAGGCTCGTCTATGTCATGTCGGCCGCAGTTAAGGGCGCCGCTCGCAGCCCCTGTGAATGCTCCGATGGAAAGTGATCGATATGACGTTTCAAATTGACCGAAACACCGTTGCACTCGTGGGCGCCTGCCTTGCCTCGCTGCTGTTCGGCCTCGAAATCTCCAGTGTGCCGGTGATCCTTCCGAAACTGGGAAGCGTGCTCGCCGCCGACTTCAAGGATCTGCAATGGATCATGAACGCCTACACCATTGCCTGCACCACGGTGTTGATGGCGACGGGAACATTGGCCGACCGTTTCGGCCGCAAACGCGTGATGGTGATCACCACCGTCGCCTTCGGCTTCACCTCTCTGCTGTGCGGCTTCGCACCGAGCGCTCCATTTCTAATCATCGCGCGCTTTCTGCAAGGTCTCGCGGGGGGCGCGATGTTCACCTGCAGCGTGGCGGTGCTGTCCCACCAGTTCCAAGACGGCAGTCAACGCGGCAAGGCCTTCGTCGCGTGGAGCATCGTCTCGGGCATCGGGCTCGGTTTTGGTCCCGCCATTGGCGGGTTGATCGTGACGCTGTCGAGCTGGCAATGGGTGTTCCTCATCCATGTGCCACTCGCCATTCTTGCCCTGGTCTTCATCGGCGCCGGTGTCACCGAATCATCCGATCGCAACGCCCAGAAGCTTGACCGGACCGGCATCCTGACGCTCTCGCTTGCGGTGCTCGGCTGCTCCTATCTGATCACGCAAGGGGCCGATCTCGGCGCTGGCGCCCGCATCGGCGTGACAAGCGCGGCCGTGCTGGCCTTCATCGCGTTCCTTGTTGCCGAAAAGATCAATCCCTATCCGATGTTCGATTTCTCGGTATTCCGCATTCGCCAGTTTTCGGGAGCGATCATGGGCGGCATCGGCATGAACTTCAGCTACTGGCCGTTCATCATCTATCTGCCGATCTATTTTTCGGGAGTGCTCGGCTACGACAGCACCACGACCGGCCTGTTGCTGCTCGTCTACACGCTTCCCCTGATGCTGATGTCCTCGATCGCCGAGCGCTTGCGCGCCCGCTATCAGGCGCGGGTGGCAATCCCGCTCGGGTTGCTGACATTGGGGATCGGTTTCATCGCCATGTGGATAGGTTCCGGGCTCGACGGAGCCAACTGGCTGACCATGCTGCCCGGCACGCTGATTGCCGGCATCGGCATCGGCCTGACCAATTCGCCAACCACCAACACCACGACCGGCTCAGTGTCGCCGGATCGTGCCGGCATGGCTTCGGGCATCGATATCAGCGCGCGCTTGATCACGCTCGCCATCAATATCGCGGTGCTGGGCTTGCTGTTGACGCAGGGGATCGTTTCTTATCTGCGCGACGCATTGGGCACGGCCTTGGATCCCAATGAACTGCGCGCGCTGGCGGAGAAGATCGCCGCCGGAAATCTCGATGGCCTGTCGCAATACTCGCCCAAGCTCGCGACACTCGATCCGTCCGGCGCCATCGCGCATGCCGCTTTGGTCAACGGTTTTGGCTGGGTCATGCTCTATAGCGGGATCGGCGTTCTTGCTCTTGCCGTCATCAGCTTCTTCATCTTCGGCCCCAAAAATGTCGCGCTGCAGGAGGCAAGAGGCCATCATACTGCTCACAGCGCAGGCGAAGCCCGCTCGTAGCGACGGCCTCCCAGCTCGGCGTCAGAGGCCGAGTTCCTGCGGCCCAGGATGACCGCCTCTCACCCCTGCCGTCTCGCCATGAAGGCCAGTCGCTCGAACAGATGCACGTCCTGTTCGTTCTTCAAAAGCGCACCATGCAATTTCGGCAGCGCGTTCTTCGGGTCGGCGCGCAAATCCTCAGGCGCGATGTCGTCGGCGACCAAGAGCCTGATCCAGTCCAATGCCTCGGAGGTCGACGGCTTCTTCTTCAGGCCCGGCACGTCGCGGATCTCGTAGAACTGGGTGAGCGCGGCACGCACCAGGTTCTGCTTGATGCCGGGATAGTGCACGTCGACGATCCTATGCAGCGTGTCGACGTCGGGAAAGCGGATATAGTGGAAGAAGCAGCG
Source organism: Mesorhizobium sp. M6A.T.Cr.TU.017.01.1.1 (assembly GCF_004023115.1). Lineage (NCBI taxonomy): Bacteria > Pseudomonadati > Pseudomonadota > Alphaproteobacteria > Hyphomicrobiales > Phyllobacteriaceae > Mesorhizobium > Mesorhizobium sp. M6A.T.Cr.TU.017.01.1.1. The sequence continues at coordinate 8,486 of NZ_RZTA01000057.1, read as the reverse complement.
ACGCAGGAAGGCGTCCGGCAGTTCCTTCTCGTTGTTGGAGGTGATGATGACGATCGGCCTGACTTCGGCGCGGATCGTTTCGCCAGTCTCGTAGACGAAGAACTCCATCCTATCGAGTTCCTGCAACAAATCGTTGGGGAACTCGATATCGGCCTTGTCGATCTCGTCGATCAGAAGCACCACCTTATTGGCCGTTGCGAAGGCATCCCACAGCTTGCCGCGCTTGATATAATTCCTGATGTCGTTGAAGCGCTCGTCGCCGAGCTGGCTGTCGCGCAGCCGCGAGACAGCGTCATACTCGTAGAGGCCCTGCTGCGCCCTTGTCGTCGACTTGACGTGCCATTCGATCAGCTCGAGGCCGAGCGCTGCCGCCACTTGCCTCGCCAGCTCGGTCTTGCCGGTGCCGGGCTCGCCCTTGACCAGCAATGGCCGCTCCAGCGCGATTGCCGCATTGACCGCCACCATCAGGTCCTTGTCGGCGACATAGGCCGCCGTGCCTTCGAAACGCATTCTTGCTCCTCGGTTTTTCATAGCAACCGTAAGGAGACGGTCCAGCCTGTGCAAGGCGCAGCAGCGAGGGCACGGTGAAACCTCATGCTGCGCAGCTCCCAGGCGGGTCTTTGTGACGAATTAAGCCGCGGAGCATGGCCGTCTCTCTGGCGCTTGGCCGATCGCCAGCCTATATTGGTTGTGACGGTCTGCGCTTCCCGGCAGGAGAACATTTTCCCCGGGGCCTTAATGATCCCTAGGGAGCTGTCCCTGGGAAGACCCGTGGGTTTTCTCATACGGCGCCCACCTACTTTGTAGGTTCCCGGGATCGCTCTCTCCACCGGTTGTGTGGATCGTCACTCGACGCAAAAGATCCACTCAAATTCGGTGGATCATGCGGTGGAAAACGTCGCTCCTAAAACTCCAATCAGATCCGACCTTTTCTACCTTGGCCCCATGACCTCTCCAAAAGAACTGAAAAGACATCTCCGCAAGGAAGCACTCGGACGCCGCGACGCGCTCGATCCGTTCTGGCGTGTGGAGGCAGCGCTCGAAATGGCCGAGACGGCGCGGGACAGCATTGCGATAGAGCCTGGCCAGATCGTCTCCGGCTTCTGGCCGATGCGCTCGGAAGTCGACGTCCGGCCGCTGATGTTTGCCTTGCGCGAAAACGGGGCACGGCTTTGCCTGCCTGCCATTCTCGACAAGACCACCATCGTCTTTCGCGAACTGGTGCGTGGGGCGCCGATGGTCGATATGGGGTTCGGCACCGTCGGGCCGCATGAGGAGGCCGAGGTGCTTGATCCCCAGGTGATGCTGGTGCCGCTCGCGGCTTTCGACGCGCGCGGCCACCGCATCGGCTACGGCGCCGGTTATTACGACCGCGCGATCGCGCGGCTGGTCGACAAGGGGCAGCCGCCCCGGCTGATCGGGATTGCTTTCGACTGCCAGGAGGTGGCGCTGGTGCCGGACGAGCCGCACGACATGGTCATCCCGGAAATACTCACCGAGAACGGGTTGCGCCAGTTCGCGCCGAAATTGTAGATAAGTTCCTGGACGCATGGTCTTTTCCGAAAGTCATGCAGCTTTTGTGCTTCGTTGACCTTTGGTTCGGGATCATGTTTAGATGAGACTTCTCTTCCTCGGCGATATGGTCGGCAAGACCGGGCGCACGGCAGTGTGGGAACAACTGCCCGGCCTGATCTCAGATTTCAAACTCGACTTCGTCATCGTCAATGGTGAGAACGCCGCCGGCGGCTTCGGCATCACCGAAGAGATCTTTCGCGAGACGATCTCGGCGGGCGCCGATGTCGTCACCACCGGCAATCATGTCTGGGACCAGCGCGACGCGCTGGTTTTCGCGCCGCGCGAGGAGCGCTTCCTGCGTCCGTCCAATTTCCCCAAGGGCACGCCGGGCCGCGGCTCCGGCGTCTACATCGCCAGGAATGGCGCGCGCGTTCTGGTCACCAACATCATGGGCCGGGTGTTCATGCATCCCGAACTCGACGACCCGTTTCAGGCAGGTGAGCGCGAGCTTGCCGCCTGTCCGCTCGGCGAGCAGGCCGACGCGGTGGTCATCGATTTCCATGCCGAGGCGACGTCTGAAAAAATGTGCTTTGCGCATTTCGTCGACGGCCGTGCCAGTCTCGTCGTCGGCACCCACACGCACCAGCCGACCGGCGACCACCATATCCTCAATGGCGGCACCGGCTATATCTCCGACGCCGGCATGTGCGGCGACTATGATTCCTCGCTTGGCATGGATAAGGAGGAGCCGCTCAACCGGTTTCTGTCAAAGGTGCCGAAAGGGCGCTTCGAGGCGGCGACCGGCCCGGCGACATTGTGCGGCGTCGGCGTCGACATTTCGGATCGCAGCGGCCTGACCGAGCGGATTGCGCCGTTTCGCCGCGGGCCGCGGCTGGAGGAAACCGCACCATCCTTCTGGTCATGACATTGATATAAGCGATGTAATACCTAACTGCCGGCTACGCCTGCTTCAGATCGTAAAGAGGGGACGACCTCCATGCAGCTCATCGAATTCCTGGCGCCACATTTCGCCTTTGTCTCCGATCCGACCGCGTGGGTCGCGTTGCTGACGCTGATCGTGCTGGAGGTCGTGCTCGGCATCGACAATCTGATCTTCATCTCGATCCTCACCAACAAATTGCCGGAGGCACAAAGGGCCCGCGCCCGGCGGCTCGGCATTTCTGCCGCGCTGATCATGCGGCTGGTACTGCTTGCCACCATCTCGATCATCGTCCAGTTGACGGCGCCGGTATTCACCGCTTTCGGCCATGGTTTTTCCTGGCGCGACCTGATCCTGATCGCTGGCGGCCTGTTCCTCGTCTGGAAGGCGACCAAGGAGATCCACCACACGGTCGATCTCGAGGATCATCAGGACACGATGATGGGCCAGACGCTGCAGCTTTCACTGGCCGGCGCGATTTTCCAGATCCTGCTGCTCGACCTCGTCTTCTCGATCGATTCGATCATCACCGCGGTCGGCATGACGGACGAGATTGCCATCATGTACATCGCCGTCATTGTGGCGGTCACCGTGATGATGCTGGCGGCCGGGCCGCTCGCCGACTTCATCGCCAAGAACCCCAGCATCGTCATGCTGGCGCTCAGCTTCCTGCTGATGATCGGCATGACGCTGATCGCCGACGGCATGGGCTTCCATGTGCCGAAGGGCTACATCTACGCCGCCATGGGTTTTTCCGCCCTTGTCGAGGGTCTCAACATGCTGGCGCGACGCCGGAGGAAGGCAAAGGCTGGCGGGCACTGAGATCGGGCGCTTAGGGACGCCGGTGCGTTTTAACTCGCAGGCACCCCCTTCGGGTGACGGTCGCCGATCAGGCCAAGCGTCAGGCCTTGCTCCAGCCACGCCTTGGCGCCGGCGAGCACCAACGCGAAGCCATCGGTCGAGCCGATCGCCTGCTTGACCTGCTCGTCGGCACTGCCGGCAAAGCCGAAATTGCGAACTTCGACGAAGGTCGTGCCGCCGGGCATCTCGGTAAAGGTCCAGACCACCGTGGTCGGCGGATCGCTCCATTGCATGACGATCTTTTCGTTCCTGACGAATTCGCTGACCGTGACCGGCGTCGAGACGCCGTACATGCGCCATTCCCAGCGAACCTCCTTGCCGCTGTCCAGCCTGCCGCTGCCATGAGTGAACCAGAATTTCGTCGTGATCGCCGGATCGACGATGGCTTCGAACATTTCTGCGACCGGCCGCCGGATCAGCATGCCGGCTTCGGCGGTCGGTGTCTCACGGATTTCCATATCGTCCTCCTTTCCGAACAGGCCTCCGTCACCAGGCGTCGGGTTCGCGCACCATGTGAACGATGTTGGCCGGGTTGGTGATCCAACCGCCACGAAAACCCTCACCCAGCGCCTCAATGGCGTCGCAGCGCACGATACCGGCCTTGGCGAGATGATCGGCTGCGGCCGGAAAATCGTCGGTGAACAGTTCCAGCCAGATTTCGGCCTGGCTCAGCATCGGCGCTTCGTCGATCCATAGGCGATTGGGGCCGAGTTCGAAGCCGATAGCCGGCGCCTTGGCCGTGAACGGCTTCAGGCCGACGACGTCCCGGTAGAAGGCGATCGTGTCCTGGTACTGGTGTGGCGGCACTTTCATGGCGATGTTGATGCCGCCGGTGATCTTCGCAGTCATCCTTTCCTCCGTCTTCTCAGATATTGTCTTCGCTGGCCGGTTCACCCTTCATCTCGCTGCGGTAATAGCCGTCGCGCAAATTGATGCCGTATTCGACATAGGCCTTCATGCAGGCCAGCATCTGCGACCAGCCCTCGCAATTGAGGTAAGACTTCTTCAGACCGACGGCGTCCTCGTGCCAGCCGGTCTCGGCGATGGTGACGAAGGTGCCGCCATCGTCCAGCGGTTCGAAATTCATCTCGATGCGCGTCTTGTAAGCCGGCTTGCCGTCGGCGTCGGTGGCGTCCCAGCGCAGTACGATGCGGCTGTCTTTTTCCACCTGGTCGACCTCGACCGGGACCTTGCCCCACCAGACGACGCCGGCGCCTGCCACCAGCGGCGCGCTGGCGCCGCCGATCGTGGTGAAATAGCCGCTGAGCTTGGTCGGATTGACGACTGCGTCGAAGACCTCGGCGACCGGTTTGCCGATGCGGCCCGAAACTCTGAATCCAAGAGACATATCCACAGCTCCTTCCTTGATCAGGCCGATATTATGTTATAAAAATATAACATGTCAAGCAAAGCGCAGGACGACAATGTTTTCAAGGCGCTGGCGCATCCGCGCCGGCGTGCGCTGCTGGACGAGCTGAAGGACGCGCCGCGGACCACCGGCATGCTGTGCGATGCCTTTCCAGACATGGACCGCTGCACCGTCATGCTGCATCTGAAAGTGCTGGAAGAAGCCGACCTAGTCGTGGCGCGGCGCGAGGGCCGCGAACGCTGGAACCATCTCAACGCGCTGCCGATCAAGCAGATCCACGACCGCTGGATCAGCCAATACGCCACGCACGCGATCAGCATTCTCGACCGGCTGAAATCCGATCTGGAAGAATGAATGGCCGCAGGAATGCAGCTGGCGGGCGCTTTGCGCACCGCGCTTACGGCGCGGCTGGACGAATTGAGCCGATTTATCTATAAGCCGGCCATTCCGAGATAGAGCGCCGTACGTCCATCCGGACGCACCAGGGACGTTCTGAAATTTTGAATTCGAGCATTTTGGCAAAAGGCGAGGTGACACCTCGCTGCAGGATGCTCTGCCAAGAAGACGACAGGGGTGCCATGGCTGGCCATTCACAGTTCAAGAACATTATGCACCGCAAGGGCCGCCAGGACGCGGTGCGGTCGAAAATGTTTTCCAAGCTGGCGCGCGAAATAACCGTCGCCGCCAAGAGCGGCACGCCGGATCCGTCGATGAACCCGCGCCTGCGCTTGGCCGTGCAGAATGCCAAGGCGGTGTCGATGCCGAAAGACAATATCCAGCGCGCCATCAACAAGGCATCAATGGGCGACGCCGAGACTTACGAAGCCGTGCGCTACGAAGGCTACGGACCCGGTGGCGTCGCGCTCATCGTCGAGGCGCTGACTGACAACCGCAATCGCTCGGCGTCGAATGTGCGCGCCGCCTTCACCAAGGCCGGCGGGGCGATGGGGGAAACCGGCTCGGTGTCGTTCATGTGGGACCGTGTCGGCGAGATCTTCTATCCGGCGTCAGTCGGCAGCGCCGAGAAGGTCATGGACGCGGCGATCGAGGCCGGCGCCGACGACGTCCAGTCAGACGAGGAAGGCCACACGATCTATTGCGCCTTCGAGAATCTCGGCGAGGTGTCGAAGGCGCTGGAAGGCGCGCTCGGCGAGGCAGAGTCGGTGAAGCCGATCTGGAAGCCGCAGACCAACATTGCGGTCGACGAGGAGCGGGCACAGTCGCTGATGAAGCTGGTCGCGACGCTCGAGGACGATGACGACGTGCAGAGCGTCTACGCCAATTTCGAGGTCGACGACGAGACCATGGCGAAGCTCAGCGCGGCATGAGCGGAACTCAGCCAGACATGAGCGGAGCTCAGTCCGAGATATGAGCGGAGCTCAATCTGACATGACCGAAAAGCCGCTGCCGACCATCCGCATCACCTATTGCACGCAGTGCCAGTGGTTGCTGCGGGCCGGCTGGATGGCGCAGGAGCTGCTCTCGACCTTCGGAACGGATCTGGGCGAGGTCACGCTGGTGCCCGGCACCGGCGGCATTTTCACCATTTCCTGCAACGACACGCTGGTCTGGGACCGCAAGCGCGACGGCGGCTTTCCCGATGCCGCAAAGCTCAAGCAGCTGGTTCGCGACGTGATCGATCCGGACCGCGATCTCGGCCATGCCGATCGCAAGGGCCACAAGTCAAAAGATCCGACATCTAGGGACCCTGCCTGACGCAGGGTCTTTTGCGTTTCTACCCCTGCATTCACCGCCATGCCATGATGAAGCAGCCCAGAGCTGCGATGGCGGTGATGGTGCGGACATGGTTCCACATCACCCAGTCCCTGAGATAGGTGGTCCACACCGCGGCGCCGTTGGCGCTTGCCGGATCGACGGCGGCCAGAGCGTTGTTGAGCGGCACGTTGAAAATCATGGTCACGATCAGGTTGCCGACGAGATAGATCAGGGCACCAGCGAGAAGCCACAACGAACCCGGCTGGTTCCAGCCGAGGATGGCGCCGACGGCGAGGGCGAGGCAGATCAGCCCTGTGCCGAAAAGCGCGGTCATGAATATCGGCGTCACCGCGGTGACGTTGATCGAATTCATCGCGGCGATGCCTCCCGCGGCAGGCATGCGGGCGAGGCCCGGCATGACGAAGCTGGAAAAGGCGAAGAAGACACCAGCGACGACGCCCGAGCCGAGCGCGGCGACGAAGGTGAGGGTGGGAAGCAGTTTCATGATCATGTCAGTTGCTCCAGATGCCGGTAGCGGCGGTTTCGGTTACATAGGCGGAAAAATCTTTTGGGGCGCGGCCGAGCACGCGCTGGACGCCGTCAGTCAGCGCCTCGTTGCGGCCGTCGAGCACCTCGGTGAACAGCTCGTTAAGCAGCCAGGCGAACTCGGCCGGCAACTCGTACCCGGCTATCGCGGCGGTGAACTCGGCATGCGAAATCCTGACAAACCGGATGTCACGACCGCTCGCCTTGCTGATCTCGGCGACCGCGTCGGCGAAGCTCAGCAGCCGTGGCCCGGTCAGTTCGTAAAGCTGGCCGATATGGCCTTGCTGGGTAAGCACCGTCACGGCGGCGTCGGCAATGTCGTCGGCGTCGACGAACGGTTCTCCGACATTGCCGACCGGCAAAGCCACCTCCCCGGCGAGCAGCGGATCGAGCAAAAAACTCTCGCTGAAGTTCTGGGAAAACCAGGCGCAGCGCAGGATCGTCCAGTCGGCGCCTGAGACTTTCAGCATCTCTTCGGCACGTTGCGCTTCCGTTTCGCCGCGCCCCGACAGCAGCACCAGCCGGCGCACACCGCGCTCCACGGCAAGGTTGGCGAAGGCGCCGACCGCTTCGGCCGCACCGGGCACCGCAAGATCAGGATAGTAGCTGATGTAGACGGCACCGACACCATCAAGCGCAGGTTCCCAGGTCGTGTCGTTTTCCCAGTCGAAGGGCGGCGTGCCCGAGCGCGAGCCGATCCGCACCGGCAGGCCCTGCGCCGCCAGCCTGTCCGCGAGACGACGGCCGGTTTTGCCTGTGCCGCCGAGGATCAAAGTCGGTTTTTTCGCTGTGTCGTTCATGGTGGTTCTCCTTGCTTGAAAACATGAGTCTTACTCACATTTGCAAAACGTGATAAACCCTCGTATTTTACGAGTCAAGCCAGTTTGTTGGCCAATTTTGTTGGATCATTCGCCAGGAGACAGTGATGGAAGGCTCGACCGTATCGGGTTCACAGGATGGCCAGATCGCATCGCCGCGCCGGGCGCCAAGCCAGCAGCGCAGCCGCGAGCGGGTCGAGCGGATGCTGGCCGCCGCCTCCGCGTTGATCGCCGAGCAAGGCAGCGATGCCATGCGCATGGGCGAAGTGGCGGAGCGGGCCGGTGTGTCGATCGGTTCGCTCTACCAGTTCTTCCCGGACAAGCGGGCAATCATCTGGGCACTGGCCGAGCGCCACACCGCCGAAAGCCAGGCCTGCATCTCAGCGGCGCTGGCAGATGTCATCGATGCCGAAGGGCTGCGGCGGGCATTTTCGGAGCTGGTGGATATCTATTACCGGCTGTTCCTAGCGTCGCCTGTCATGCGCGACATCTGGTCGGGCACGCAGGCCGACAAGGCGCTGCGCGAACTCGAGCTCGCCGACAGCCGGGCCAACGCTGACTTCCTCACCGCCGTGTTGAAGCGGCTGCGGCCTGCCGCCGATCCGGCGGCGTTGGAAACGACGGCATTTCTCATCTGGCAGATGGGCGAGGCCACCATGCGGCTGGCAATCTCGGTCGAGCGGCAAGAAGGCGACGACCTGGTCGCCGCCTACAAGCGCAT
>NZ_RZTA01000056.1:0-38179 GCF_004023115.1 Mesorhizobium sp. M6A.T.Cr.TU.017.01.1.1 | reverse complement strand
CTTTACGAGGGTCGGTCAATTCCTATTTTAGTGCTGGTCTCTTTTTGAGACTTATACAAGCACCCGCCGCTCCGGCGCAACGACAGGACTTCCCATGACCGAAACCCTTCTCGTCACCGGCGCCTCCGGCCAGCTCGGCCGCGGCGTCATCCGTCATCTGCTGGATACGCTCAAGGTCCCGCCCGCACGCATCATCGCCACCACACGCAACCCGGAAAATCTCGCCGAGCTGGCGGCGCGTGGCGTCGCCATCAGAGCCGCCAACTTCGACGACACGGCGTCGCTGGCCAGCGCATTCAAGGGCGCCGACAGGGTTCTGATCATCTCGACCGGCGAAATCGACCTGCTTCACGGCAAGCGGCTGAAGCAGCATCAGAACGCAGTCACCGCAGCCAAGCAGGCCGGCGTTTCGCATCTGCTCTACACCTCGATGCCCAACCCGGAGCCGGGATCGCCGGTGCTGTTTGCCGGCGATCACTACGGCACCGAGCAGGCTATCAAGGCGAGTGGCATCCCCTTCACGATTTTCCGCAATGGCTGGTACCAGGAGAACCTGTTCATGTCGCTGCCACACGCCATTGCCTCCGGGCAGTGGCACACATCGGCGGCCGACGGCCGCATCGCCCATGGCGCTCGCGACGACATGGCCGCGGCGATCGCTGCCGGCCTCGCTTCCAGGGCGACCGAAAGCACGACATACACGCTGACGGGTCCGCAGGCCTATACAGTCGCCGAGATCGCAGCCCTGGTGACCGACGTCACCGGCAAGCCCATCGAGGTCGTCCAGCTTTCGGATGAAGCGCTCACCGAGAGGCTGAAGGCCGCCGGCGTCCCCGAAGGTTTCGCCCCCGTCATCACTTCCTTCGACACCAACACGCGCTCCGGTCGGATCGCCATGGTGACCGACGCGGTCGAGACGCTTTCAGGCAAAAAGCCGCAATCGCTGAAAAATTTCATCGAGGCGAACAAGGCAGCTTTGGCTGGCTGACCGCGGAGGTTGCGACAAAGGCCGTGCCCTTCGACAGGGCACGGCCTTTCGACTAGATAGCCACCTGCGTTCCGATCTCAACCACACGTCCGGTCGGGATCTGGAAGTACTCGGTCGCATCCGCTGCCGTGCGCGCCAACCCGATGAACAGCTTGTCCTGCCACACCGGCATGCCGGAATTGGGTGATGCCTTGAGCGAGCGCCGCGACAGGAAGAAGGAGGTCGTCATGATGTCGAACTTCCAGCCCTGCTTGCGGCAGATCGCCAACGCACGCGGAATGTTGGGCTGTTCCATGTAGCCGAAGGTCAGCGTCACCCGCATGAACAGCTCGTTGATCGTTTCCATCTTGACCCGATCGCTATCGGGCACGAGAGGCTGCTGCGCAGTGACCACCGACAGGATGACGTTCTGTTCGTGCAGCACCTTGTAGTGCTTCAGGCTGTGCATCAGTGCGGTCGGCGCGCTGACTGGATCGCTGGTGAGGAACACGGCCGTACCGGACACCAGCTGCGGTTTCTTCTTCAACAAATTGCCGGCAAGGAAATCGAGCGGAATCTCGTTCCTGCGCGTCTTGTCGAAGAGATAGTGACTCCCGCGTATCCAGGTCCCCATGATCAGCCCCATGAGGCAGGCAACAGCGATTGAAACCCATCCGCCTTCCACGAATTTCACAATATTTGCCAGGAAGAAGCCGGTATCTATCGTGCCAAAGAGCAGCGCGAGCGCCGCAGCGAGCGCGATCTGCCATTTCCATTGCCACCGCATCACCACAAATAGCAAAATAGTCGTCATCAGCATTTCGCCTGTCACCGAAATTCCATAAGCGGAAGCCAGGGAACTCGAACTGCCAAAGCCGACGACCAGCAGCATTACGCCGAGCGCGAGAATGAGATTCACGCGCGGCATGTAAATCTGGCCGAGTTGCATCTCGGAAGTATGCTGAACTTCGATTCTGGGCAGAAGATTGAGCTGCACCGCCTGCCGGGTCAGCGAAAACGCCCCGGAGATGACGGCTTGACTGGCGATGACAGTCGCCGCTGTTGCGAGCCCGACCATCGGTATCAGTGCCCAATCTGGCAGCATCTGGAAAAACGGATTGTCGGGCACCCCCCCGTGAGCAAGAACGAATGCGCCTTGCCCAAAATAGCTGAGTAGCAGGCATGGGAAGACGATCCAGAACCAGGCTAGCACGATTGGACGGCGACCGAAGTGCCCAAGATCGACGTAAAGGGCTTCAGCACCGGTAACCGCCAGAAAAACCGCGCCGACGGTGAGAAATGCGCCCGTTTTGGCTTCGGCAAGATAGACGACTGCATAGTAGGGGTTGATTGCCAAAAGCACCGACGGATCGTCGTGAATGTGCACCAATCCGGCAATGCCGATCGCCAGAAACCAGAGCGCCGTCACCGGCCCGAAAACGGAGGCCACTCTACCGGTCCCGAAGCGCTGCACGGCAAACAAGACGGCAAGAATCACCAGTGTAATGGGAACCACGTATGGATCGAACGCCGGGGTCACGACGCTCAGCCCTTCCACTGCTGAAAGCACCGAGATGGCCGGCGTTATGATCGCGTCGCCGAAAAACAGTGCGGCTCCGCAGAGACCAATGGCAAGAATGATGCCAGAACCGGCCGGATAAGCTTTCCGGGCCAGCGCCATAAGCGACAGGGTACCGCCTTCACCCTTGTTGTCCGCCCGAAGCACGAAAGCGACATACTTTATTGTCACGATAATCGTCAGTGCCCAGACGATCAGCGATAGAATGCCCAGAACGGCACTGCGCGGATCGGTGCCGGACGAAGCATGCAGTGCTTCGCGAAGCGCATAGATCGGGCTGGTGCCGATATCGCCGTAGACCACGCCGAGCGCGCCAAGCATCAGGACCTTGGTGCTGTGCTGTTCGACCTTAGAATGGCTTGATTGTTCGACGGGTTCTGCCTCACTACCACTGTTGGTAAGGGCCATGGACAACACTCCGATAAGCGCGCGGTGCTCTACGCTTGCTGCGATGCAATATCAAGTGCCCCAACGTGATGGCTGCCATGTAAGCAATGCGAGGCTTCCATCTCTACCACCCACAGGCCTTCAGAAATCTCTTGACCGTGCCGGCCATGCCATACTCCAACGCATCGGCTGTCAACCCATGTCCGATAGACACTTCGGCCAACGCCGGGATGCGCTTTGCCAACGCCGGCAGGTTGTTCACCACCAGATCATGCCCGGCATTGACCTGAAGCCCGGCGGCAAGTGCGGCATCGGCGGTTTTTCCCAATCTTTCCAGCTCTTTCGCGGCCTTTTCCGAATCGGAATGATAGCTGCCATACGGACCCGTATAGAGCTCGATCCGGTCCGCGCCGGTGTCGCGCGCAGCCTTCACGCCTGCTGGATCCGAATCAGAAAACAACGACACGCGAATGCCGGTTTTCTTCAGGCGTTTGACGATCGGTGTCAGGAACGCCGCGTCGGCAACGAAGTTCCAGCCATGGTCGGAGGTGGCCTGCGCCGGGTCATCCGGCACCAGCGTCACCTGCTCAGGCTGGTGCTTTTCCACAAGCGCCAGGAAATCTTCGCTCGGATAGCCCTCGATGTTGAACTCTGCCCTGGGGAATTCGTCGTCGATCAGCGCCCGGATCTCCGGCAGGTCGGAATGCCTGGTATGCCGTTCGTCGGGCCGCGGATGAACAGTCAGCCCATGGGCGCCCGCGGCAAGCGCGATGCGTCCGAGCCCGGTCACGCTTGGCCACGGCAGATCGCGCCGGTTGCGCAGCATGGCAATGGCATTGAGATTGACGGAAAGTTTTGCGGGCATTTTGCGGGTCCGGGCTGATCTTGTCGCGCATCTATACCGCCTTTGACGGGAACAGACAGGGGGTTTCCGGTGTTCCAGACGGATGGATAATGGCCAGCAAGAGGAAGAGCCGTGAACTATCTTGAAGCCGTGCCGGCGGTTCGCCGCATCGACACCGACCGCGACGACCTGTTCGCCATCGACGTCGTCGGCCATGTGGCGGCGGCCGACGCCGAAAATCTGTTCGGTTTGCTGGAGGCGGCTTACGCGCTGCACCCGAAAATCGACGTGCTGGTGCGCTTGATCGACCATGATGGCGTCGACTGGGTCGATGTGTCGGACGAAACGCTTGAACAGGGCACGGCCCGTGCCGTGGAGCATGTCGGCCGCTGCGCGGCGGTCGGCGAGCCGAACTGGGTACCCGACGCGCAGAGCTTGCTGCCTGCTTCCTTGCCCGTCGACCTCAGGCATTTCGAGGCCAAGGACGAAGCTTCCGCCTGGGAATGGCTCGGCGCCAGACCGATTGCCCCGCGCTGACGCAATCCCAGTCCACGGGGCTGCGGCTCGATCGGCCTATCTGACGATCGTCAGCCGTTCGGCCGCTCGCGTGATCGCGGTATAGAGCCAGCGCTGGCGGGTTTCCTTGAACGCCCAGCTTTCGTCGAAAAGCACGATCTCGTTCCACTGCGAGCCTTGCGCCTTGTGCACGGTCAGCGCGTAGCCGTAGTCGAAATCATCAAAGCGCTTCTTCTGCTGCCAGGGAATATCGGCGTCCGGCTCCTCGAACGCCGCTTTGAGCAGCTTGATCTTGGCGACGCCGCGGTCCGGATCGTCCTCCTCCGGTGAAACCAGCAAATTGATGCCGGGTTTCACCGTCTCGCGCGACGAGGTCATCACCTTCCACAGCGAACCGTTGAGCAACCCCTTGGCAGGGTCGTTGCGCAGGCAGACGAGCTTGTCGCCGGCCTGCGGATAGTCGGCATTGAACCCCTTCAGCTCGCGCAGCCGCTTATTATAGCGACGTCGCGTCCTGTTGGTGCCGACCAGCACCTGGTCCGCCTTCAGCACCAGCTCCTGGGTGACGTCTTCCTTGCCGATCACCTGCGCTGTGCCATAGTCGCCGCGCATGAATTCGCGGCCCTCGCGCACGTCGAGCGCCAGCCGGAGGATCGGGTTGTCGCGCGCCTGCCGGTGGATTTCGGTGAGCAGAATATCCGGCTCATGGTCGGTGAAGAAGCCGCCGCCCGAGATCGGCGGCAACTGGCCGGGGTCGCCGAGAACAAGGATCGGCGTGCCGAAACTCAAGAGGTCACGGCCAAGCTGTTCGTCGACCATCGAGCATTCGTCGATGACGACCAGTTTCGCACGCGATATCGGGCTCTGCCGGTTGAGCGAAAAGGTCGGCGACATCGAGGTCTTGCCGGTCACCTCGTCCGCTACCGATTCTTCGCCCTTCGGCCGGTAGATCAGCGAGTGAATGGTGCGGGCATTGAGCGCGCCCTTGGAACGCAGCACCTGCGCCGCCTTGCCGGTGAAGGCGGCGAACTGCACCTGGCCGTCGACATGCTCGGCGAAATAGCGCGCCAGCGTCGTCTTGCCGGTGCCGGCATAGCCGAACAGCCGGAAGAGCTGCGGCTTTCCGGTCTTGAGCCAGTTGGCGACCGCTTTCAGCGCATCGTCCTGTTGAGGGGAGAATTCCATCAGCGGGAGAGACCGGATTCGCGAGGGAAAGACAAGGCCGACAGCCACCGCCACCGATCATCGGCGGCAGGCCGCACCGCTCCAATGACGCAAGTTATCAGGCGGGAGGCGGAACGTAAAGAGAACGAAGTCGGGCCGCCACGACCTAGCCGGTCGGGTCGCCACGACCTTCGGTCGGCCTGGGATCGTTCTCGAGCAGGATCGGCTTGCCATGCGGCGTCGCATGCGCGGCGCGTTCCCAGGCGGCGGCGAGCGCATCGACGTCGCCCTTTCCGGCAACCCTTTTGGCCGACAGCAAATTTTCCAGCGCCGCCAGCCAGTGCTCGTAATAGTCATGGCCATCGCTTGCGGCACCCGGCTTCTTGACCTCGGCGGACAAGGCGTCCGCCCATTCGCTCCAGGAAAACAAGCCCTTGTCGTGCAGCGCAACCGTCATGGCGAAGGCTTCCGCTTGCCATGGCTCGGCGAATACCGGCGCATCGAGGCCCGCGGGCAGCTTGGCAGCGTGTGACTTCGCCTCACGCTGGCTCAAGGTAGCTCTCCCAGGCGTCAATCGACACGGTCAACGTCGGATCGGCGCCATCGCCCCAAATCTCCGCGCCGTCGAAAGCCACCGTATAGACCCATTGCGGGTTTTCGCCCTGGCCGTGCGCATTTGTATCAGGGAAGACAAAACCATCGCGCACAGCCTCGACGACGCCCTGCTTGCCGCGTGCGTAGCGCGGCAGCCTTGTATGGCCGGTAGGATGAAAATTCTTCGTGCGCACGAGGTCGCCCAGTTTGAACCGCGCCGATGTGGCAATCGGCCGGTCGCAGGGGCCACCCTTGGCCAGCACCGCCGGCACGTTTTCGGCCTTCAGCACTCGCTTTGGCGTCGCCGCAGGGTCGACCGCCTTGCCCGTGGCCAGATCGCTATCGCTGACGAAGCCGTGTCGCTTCAGCAAGGTTTCGAGCGCCTTGATCCAGATCTCATAATAGCTGGAGGCATAATAGTCGGCGGGATGCAGCGATTCCCGCGCATGCCGGCTCTCGTCGATATTCCAGGCGCCCATGGCGCCGGCGCACAGCGTCACGCCCAGCGCCCGCCTTTCCCAGTCGGCATGGAAATAAGGTTCGTCCTTTTCGGGCGCGACCGGCCCGAACCCCATCTGTCCGCCGAGATCCTGCGGCCCGTTCATGCCGGCTCCCGCGCCAGTCCGGTGCCGATCATGGAGTCGCGCGTCACCAGATCCGCCAGCCGCTCCTCGCTCCAGCCCTCGGTGCCATCAGGCCGCATCGGCACGACGAGGTAACGCAACTCGGCGGTGGAATCCCATACCCGGATTTTTGTCGTCCTCGGCAGTGTCAGTCCGAATTCCTCGAGCACGCCGCGCGGATCGATGACCGCGCGCGAACGATAGGGCGGCGCCTTGTACCAGACCGGCGGCAGGCCGAGCACCGACCACGGGTAGCAGGAGCACAGCGTGCAGACGACGAGGTTGTGCGTGCCTGCCGTGTTGAAGACGGCCTGCATGTGCTCACCCTGCCGGCCGGTGTAGCCGAGCGAGCCGATCGCCGCCGTCGCATCGCGCTTCAGCCACTCGGCATAGTCGGCATCGACCCACGCCTTCGCCACCACCTTGGCGCCGTTGCGCGGACCGATTTTTGTCTCGTAGGTGTCGACGATCACGTCGATCGCGGTCGGATCGATCAGCCCTTTCTGGGTGAGGATCGTCTCCAGCGCGCGCACCCGGGCGGCAAAAGGATCAAGCTCGTTATCGTGGTGGTGATCATGGTTGTGGGACATGGCCATAAAACTACGACTGCAAGCATCTCATCGCAAGCGCCGCGGCTTGGGCCAGCCCATTGGCCTCTATTCCGCTGCCGCCTTCTGCGGCTCGCCCTGCAACTCTTCTTCGCCCTCGAACAGCGAAGGCTGGTCGACGGCTTCGACGGGTGGCTGCTCGTCCCGACGCCTCGGCCACAGCCTGACAAGCCAACCGGAAAGATGCTCCATGTAGACATAGATGACCGGGGTGACGAACAGCGTCAGCGCCTGCGAAGCGACCAGGCCGCCGACCACCGCCACGCCGAGCGGCTGGCGCAGTTCGGCGCTGGCGCCGGTGCCGAGCGCGATCGGGATCGTGCCCATCAGCGCCGCCAATGTCGTCATCATGATCGGACGGAAGCGCATCAGGCAGGCTTTGTGAATGGAATCGAGCGGCGACATCCCGTCGCGCCTGAGCTCGAGCGCGACGTCGATCATCATGATGCCGTTCTTCTTGACGATGCCGATCAGCATCAGGATGCCGATGACCGCAATCACCGACAGGTCCATTCCCGCAAGCCGCAACGCAACAAGCGCGCCGAGCACCGCCGACGGCAGTCCGGTCAGGATGGTCAGCGGATGGATGAAGCTTTCATAAAGGATGCCGAGGACGATGTAGATGGTCAGGATCGCGCCGCCGATCAACAGCCCCTGGTTGGCAAGCGAATCCTGGAACGTTTTCGCCGTGCCCGAAAAAGTAGTCGAGATTGTCGCCGGCATGCCGATCTTTTCTTTCAGCGCATTGATGCGGGTGACGCTGTCGCCGAGCGCGACGCCCTGCGGCAGATTGTAGGAGATGGTCACCGCCGGAAGCTGGCCGAGCTGATTGACGGTCAAGGCACCGGCGGTCCGATCGACACGAGCGAAGGCGCCGAGCGGCACCAGGCTGCCGCTGGCCGTTCTCACCTTGATCGCCAGCATCCTTTCTGGCGACCACTCGATTCTCGGGTCGAGCTCCATGATCACCTCGTAGCTGTCGGCGGAGCCGAAGATGGTCGACACCTGCTCGGTGCCGAAACCGCCATAGAGGCTGGAGCGCAACGTATCGGTGTCGACGCCGAGCGTCGCCGCCTTGTCGCGATCGACCACCAACGACGCCTGCAAGGCGTTGTTCTGCAAATCATTGGTGACGTCGGTGAAGGCTGCGTGATCGGCGGCCATCGCATCGGTGAGCTTCTGCGCCCAAACGTCCGCCGCGCCTATGTCGAGGCCCTGCACAACGAGCTGATAGGCGCTGGCCGAAGCGCGCGCGCCGAGCCGCAGGTTCTGCACCGGCTGCATGAAGGTTTCGATGCCTGGGACATTGGCCAGCTGCCGCCGCAGGTCCGAGAGCACCTTGTCGAGATCGGGGCGCTGGTCCTTGTCCTTCAATTGCACATAGAGCCGGCCCTGGTTGAGCGCATTGTCTCCGCTGCCTACCGACCACCCGACATGCGAGACATAGGGTGAATGGGTGAAGACATCAGCCACCTGCCCCTGCAGCTTCGCCATGGCGTCGAATGAAATGTCCTGGCGCGCGGTGGTCGTCACCGAAATCTGGCCGATATCCTCCTGCGGGAAGAAGCCCTTCGGCGAGGTCTGGATCAGCCAGACCGACATTGCGGCCGTCCCGACGAAGACGAGAAAAACCAGGAAACTGTGCCGCAGGCAAAAGGTCAGCAGCCAATCATAGCCCCGCATGAAGAAACCGTGCCTGCGGCCTTCGCCCTGGGCTGCCTCGCGGTCGGCTTTCGACACCGACAAAAGCCGCGAGCACAGCATCGGCGTCAGCGTCAGCGACACGAACATCGACGCCAGGATGGCGACCGTCACCACCACCGCAAATTCGTTGAAGATGCGCCCGATCACTCCGCCCATCAAAAGCACGGGGATGAACACAGCGACCAGCGAGATCGAAATCGAAATGATGGTGAAGCCGATTTCACGGGCGCCCTTGAGCGCCGCGTCGAGGGCCGAGAGCCCGTCCTCCTCCATGTGGCGAAAAATGTTCTCCAGCATGACGATCGCATCGTCGACGACAAGGCCGACCGCCAGCGTCAGACCCATCAGCGAGATGTTGTCGATGGAAAAGCCGAACAGGAACATGGCGCCGAGCGTGGCGATCAGCGAGATCGGCACCGCCACCGCCGGGATGATCGTCGCCGTTACCCGGCGCAGGAACAGGAAGATTACCATCACCACCAGCGCGATGGTGAGCAGCAGCGTGAACTGCACGTCGTCTACCGCCTCGCGGATCGAAGTCGAGCGGTCGTTGAGCAGCTGGATGCTGGCCGCCGCCGGCATCTGATCCTGGAACGACGGCAGCATCGCCTTGACGCGGTCGACGACGTCGACGGTGTTGGCATCGGGCTGGCGCTGCACGGCCATGATGATCGCGCGAGTGCCGTCGTACCAGCTGGCTGTCGTCGTGGTCTCGACTGAATCGATGACGCGTGTCACCTCGCCGAGCCGCACCGGACGGCCGTTCTTGGTGGCTATGATGATGTTGGAAAATCCCGCCGCGTTGGTCAGCTGCGTATTGGCGGTGATCGTCAGCTGCTGCTTGTCGTTCTGCAGCACGCCGAGCGGCGTGTTGCTGTTGGCCGAGGCGATCGCCGTCTGCAGCTGGTCGATCGAAATGCCACGTGCGGCGAGCGCCGTCGGATCGATCTGGACGCGCACAGCGTATTTCTGCTGCCCGAAGATCGAGACCTGCGCCACGCCGTCGATCGTCGACAGCGACGGCGAGATCACATTCTCGGCAAAGGCATCGAGATCGGTCAGCGGAACCGTGTCGCTGACCAGCGACATCAGCAGGATCGGCGCATCGGCCGGATTGACCTTGCGGTAGCTCGGCGGGCTGGTCATCTCGGGCGGCAATTGCCGCTGCGTTCGCGCGATCGCCGCCTGCACGTCGGCCGCCGCAGCGTCGATATCGCGGTTGAGCACGAACTGAATGGCGATCGAGGTCGAGCCGAGCGAGTTGGTGGTGGAGATCGAATCGATGCCGGCGATGGTGGCGAACTGCTTGATCAATGGCGTTGCCACCGAGGTCGCCATGGTTTCCGGCGAGGCGCCGGGCAGCGAGGCCGAGACGTTGACCACCGGAAACTCGGCGCTCGGCAGAGCGGCCACCGGCAGGAACTTGTAAGCGAACAGCCCGCCCAGCACGAGCGCGAAGGACATGAGTAGGGTGGCGACAGGCCTGCGGATGCAGAATTCGGAGATCATGGACGCGCCTCGCCAGTCTCGGCAACCTTGGGAGACGCTTGATCACTAGGCCTGGTCGAAGCTTCGGCTTCGCGGACCGGCGAGCCGTTCTTCAGCCTTGTCTGGCCCTCGACGACGACACGTTCGCCGCTCTTTAGCCCTTCGCCGATAGCGCTGTTGTCGCCTTCGGTCAGTGCGACCTGCACGGGCCGCATCTCCACCGTGTTGTCAGGCTTGATCACATAGACGAACGGCCCCTTCTGGCTGGGCTGGACCGCAACCGTGGGAACGGAGGTCATTTCCGGCATGATGCCGGCATCAAGCACGACATTCACATTTTGGCCCGGCCACAGCGAAAGATCGGCATTGGGCACGCTGGCCCTGGTTGCGATCGTGCCGGAGGCGGTGTCGACGCTGGAATCGACGAAATCGAGGGTTCCCTTGCCGATCGGTGTCGGGTCACCGTCCCTGGTCAGAGTGACTGCGCCTTCCTGCGGCGCCGCCAGCGCCTTGTGCAGCAAGGCAAGATCGCTTTCCGGAAGATTGAAGTTCACCTGCAGCGGGTCCACCTGGGTGATGGTCACCAGCGGGGTCGACGTGCTGTTGCCGTTGCTGGTGGTGACGAGATCGCCAATCGTGACGCTGACCGCGCCCAGCCTGCCGGAAATCGGCGCCGTGATCGTAGCAAAGCCAAGCTGGACCTCGTCCGCATCGATCGTCGCTTTGTCGGCATCGACCGTGGCCGCGGCGGACTTCTGCGCGGCGATCGCCTGATCGTAGGTCTGCTGCGTGCCGGCCTGCCTGGCGACAAGATTCTTGGCGCGCTGAAGATCGGCCGTGGCACTTGCAAGCAACGCCTGGTCCTTGGCGAGTGTCGCCTGGTCACGGGCCAGTTGCGCCTTCAGAGCACGATCGTCCAGCGAGAACAGAAGGTCGCCAGCCCTCACCATTTGCCCGTCCTTGACGGCGATCGATGTGATCTGGCTCGAGATCCGCGCGTTCACGCTGACCACGGCGGGGGAGGATACGAAGCCGATGGCGTAGCGCCGGATCGGGAAGTCGGCCTTCGAAGCGGTGGCGGCAACCACCGAGGTAGAACGTGCGGCATTTGCGGCGGCCGCCGGTTTGACAGGTGCCGCCTGCCCCGCTGACAGCATCTGCCGGACCTTCTCCGTTGCAGCGGGCGAAAGATAGAGCCCAGCCGCGACAAGGCAGGCGATCGCAAGCACCGCAAGCACGATCTTTCCACGCATCGCCAAAAAGCCTTCTATCCGACACGCCGTGGTTCGGTGGTCATATCTGGCATAACTCGCAGCCTGATGCCGCGGTTTCACCAGATAGTTAGAAGGCGCCGAAGGCGAAAAAGTGCCAAAACCCGGCATTACGAAGATTTAATGTGCAGTGCACAATAAAGCGGCTTACCGCAGCATCGGCCACAGCGTCGCCGCGAGCAGCACGCCCATGGCGATGTTGAACCATTTCAGCCGCACCGGATCCGAGAGAAAACCGCGCAGCGCCATGCCGAAACCTGCCCACACCGAAACACTCGGCAGGTTGACGACGGTGAAGGCTATCGAGATCAACGCCACCGAAAGAAATGGATGCTCCGGAATGGCATAGACGGCCATGGCGGTGATCGCCATCACCCAAGCCTTGGGATTGACCCACTGGAATGCTGCCGCATCGATGAAACGCATCGGTCGCGCCTTAGCCTCGCCCTTGCCGCTGAGCGAACGCGACATGGCGATCTTCCACGCGAGATAGAGCAGGTAGACGCCGCCCGCGATCTTCAACCCGGTGTGCAGCACCGGAAACGCAGTCAGCACGGCGCCCAGACCGAAGCCGACGGCCAGCAACAGCACGAGGAAGCCGATGCTGATGCCCAGCATATGCGGAATGGTTTTGGCGAAACCGAAATTCACCCCGGAAGCCAGAAGCATGAAGTTGTTCGGACCCGGCGTGATCGAGGTCACGAAGGCGTAGACCAGCAGGGCAAGGAATGCGTCGAGGGTCATGGCTTCCTCCCAAGCAGGTCAGCAATATTGTCATTTTACCTCAGACGCACAAAGGCCACCTCACGGCGGCAGCCGGGCCAGAAGATCAGGATCAAGGCGACAGAATAAATACAGGCGGCGCCAGAGCACTGGACCCAAAGCGCCGGACGATCACATCCCTTGCGGACCGCGGTTCAACGCCGCCACGCCGGTGCGGCAGATTTCGACCAGGCCGAGCGGCTTCATGATGGCGATGAACTGGTCGATCTTGGAACCCTTGCCGGTGATCTCGAAGATGAAATGCTCGGTGTTGGCGTCGATGACGCTGGCGCGGAAGGCATCGGCGAGCCTTAGCGCCTCGACGCGGGCTTCGCCGGTGCCGGCCACTTTCACCAGCGCGAGCTCGCGCTCCAGAGGCCGATCCTGGCCGAGCTCATGCGAGCGCACGGTGAGATCGACGACACGGTGCACCGGCACGATGCGCTCGAGCTGGTGCTTGATCTGCTCCAGCACATGCGGCGTGCCGCGCGTCACGATGGTGATGCGCGACAAATGCTTCTCATGCTCGGTTTCGGAGACCGTCAGGCTTTCGATATTGTAGCCGCGTCCGGAGAACAGGCCGATGACCCGGGCCAGCACGCCCGGCTCATTGTCGACCAGCACGGAAAGCGTGTGAGTCTCCGGCTTTTCCGTTTCCTTGGCGATGAAATAGGCGGAGCCGGTCGGTTGAAGCTGTGCGTTCATGACATGAATCTCGATTTCAAACTTTTGAGCTAATTCTCTGTTTCCGCACGGCTTCTTCCAACAAGCCCTGCCTCGGCCTGGGGGCTACACCAGTTCCCTGCCCTTGGCGTCGATGGCGTTGGCCACCGCCTCGTCGGTCGCCTCGTCCGGCAGAAGCATCTCGTTATGCGCCTTGCCCGACGGGATCATCGGGAAGCAGTTGGCAAGTGTGGCGACCCGACAGTCGAAGATCACCGGTTTCTTCACCGCGATCATCTCCTTGATCGCGTCGTCCAGCTCGTCCGGTTTCTCGCAGCGAATGCCATGGCCGCCATAGGCTTCGGCGAGCTTGACGAAATCCGGCATCGCCTCGGTGTAGGAATGCGACAGCCGGTTGCCGTGCAGAAGCTGCTGCCACTGCCGCACCATGCCCATATACTGGTTGTTGAGGATGAAGATCTTGATCGGTGCGTCGTGCTGCACCGCCGCGCTCATCTCCTGCATCGTCATCTGCACCGAGGCATCGCCGGCAATATCAATGACCAGCGCATCCGGGTGTGCGATCTGCACGCCGAGCGCCGCCGGCAGGCCGTAGCCCATCGTGCCGAGCCCACCGGAGGTCATCCAGCGGTTCGGCTTCTCGAAATGATAGTGCTGCGCCGCCCACATCTGGTGCTGGCCGACCTCGGTGGTGATGTAAGTGTCCATGTCCTTGGTCAGCGCGTAGAGCCGCTGGACGGCATATTGCGGCATGATCACGTCGTGGTTCATCTTGTAGGCAAGCGAATCCCGCGCGCGCCATTTCGCGATCTGCTCCCACCACGGGTGGAGCGCCTTCTTGTCGGCCTTGGCAGTCGCCCGCCACAGCCGCACCAGATCCTCCAGCACCCTGCCGACATCGCCGATGATCGGCACGTCGGTGTGGACGTTCTTGTTGATCGAGGACGGATCGATGTCGATGTGGATCTTCTTCGAGTTCGGCGAGAACGCGGTGAGCCGGCCGGTGATGCGGTCGTCGAAGCGCGCGCCGATGCAGACCATGACGTCGCAATCATGCATCGCCATGTTGGCTTCATAGGTGCCGTGCATGCCGAGCATGCCCATCCAGTTCTTGCCCGAAGCCGGATAGGCGCCGAGGCCCATCAGCGTCGAGGTGATCGGGAAGCCGGTGAGGTCGACCAGTTCGCGCAGCAAATGGCTGGCTTCCGGGCCGGAATTGATGACACCGCCGCCCGTATAGAGGATCGGCCTTTTGGCGTTGGCCATCAGTTCGACCGCCGCCTTGATCTTTTCCAGGTCGCCCTGGACCTTAGGCTGATAGCTCGTGCGCGGCGCCGTCTGCGGCGGCACATAGATGCCCTTGGCGAACTGCACGTCCTTCGGGATGTCGACGACGACCGGACCGGGACGTCCTGTCGTCGCGACATGAAACGCCTCGTGGATGATTGCCGCGAGCTCGTTGACGTCCTTCACCAGCCAATTGTGCTTGGTGCAGGGCCGCGTGATGCCGATCGTGTCGCACTCCTGGAAGGCATCCGAGCCGATCAGCGATGTCGGCACCTGGCCGGTCAGGCAGACCAGCGGGATCGAATCCATCAGCGCATCCTGCAGCGGCGTCACCGCATTGGTGGCGCCCGGCCCCGAAGTCACCAGCATGACGCCGGCCTTGCCGGTCGAGCGCGCATAGCCCTCCGCCGCATGGCCCGCGCCCTGCTCGTGACGGACGAGGATGTGCTCGACCTCATCCTGCTGGAAGATCTCATCATAGATCGGGAGAACCGCGCCGCCCGGATAGCCGAAAACATGCTTGACGCCATTGTCCTTCAGCGCCTGCACCACCATTTCGGCGCCGGTCATTTCGCGCCGCTCGTTCTGTCCACTGCTCATCGGTCTGGTCCCGTACTGTCCGCCATCAGGCGATTGCTGGTCGTTTAGTCGTGTTTCGGGCAATAAAAAAGGCCCCCGAGGGAGCCTGTGTGTGCGCATGGGAGGTTTTCGCCCGGCGGTTACACCGCCTTGCCCACGCGCTTTCCTACTACGAGAATGAGTGCCGTTTTCATGGTGGCGGACAATAGAATTGGTTTTGCGCCGCTGTCAACGGCCAATGTGCACAACGCCAAAACGGTTCGGGGCGGTTGGCCGTGTCAGACAGGCCCGTTGGCGCCCATCGCGTTGAACCACCGTTCCGGTACGACCGCCGGCAGGATCAGTGTCCGCGATCGTCCCGATAAGCCATTGAAACCACGCTAAACTATTTGACGACGTGACGCGGCGCATAGTTTGCCGCGATACTCCGGCCAACCGGACTGGGAGGGTCCGGCAAAGCCACGATGACGACCAGGACTTCACGGGAGGAAATTTGATGCTCGACAAGGCCCCAGCCCAGAAACTGACCGACCTGCTCGACCAATTCGGTGCAGCGCTCGCCGCCAGCGACATCGACAAGGCGGTCGGGTGCTTTCAGGAAGACTGCTACTGGCGCGACCTCGTGACCTTCACCTGGAACATCAAGACCATGGAAGGTCGCGACCAGGTGCGCGACATGCTGATGAGCCAGTTGGCGAAGACAAAACCTTCGAACTGGGCGATCGCCAAGGGCGAGGACGCCAGCGAAAGCGGCGAGTTGCTGGAGGGCTGGATCAGCTTCGAAACTGAGGTTGCGCGCGGCTTCGGCCATATCAGGCTGAAGAACGGCAAGATCTGGACGCTGCTCACCACCATGGTCGAGCTGAAGGGTCATGAGGAACCCGCCGGCTTCGCCCGGCCGATGGGCGCCAAGCACGGTCACGGCAAAAATCGTCCAACCTGGAAGGAGGAGCGCGAGAAGGAGGCGACTGAACTCGGTTTTGTCCGTCAGCCCCACACGCTCATCGTCGGCGGCGGCCAGGGCGGCATCGCGCTCGGTGCCCGGTTGCGGCAGCTCGGCGTGCCGACCATCATCGTCGAGAAGAACGAGCGTGCCGGCGATTCATGGCGCAAGCGTTACAAGTCGCTCTGCCTGCACGACCCGGTCTGGTACGATCATCTGCCCTATATCGATTTTCCGAAGAACTGGCCGGTCTTCTCGCCCAAGGACAAGATCGGCGACTGGCTGGAAATGTACGCCAAGGTCATGGAGCTGAATTACTGGTCCTCGACCGAGGCCAAGAGCGCCACCTATGACGACAAGAAGAAGGAATGGACCGTCATCGTCCACCGCGACGGCAAAGATATGACGTTGAAGCCGAAGCATCTGGTGCTGGCGACGGGACAGTCAGGCAAGGCCAATTTGCCGAAATTCAAGGGCATGGACAACTTCAAGGGTGATCAGCACCATTCCTCCAAGCACCCCGGCCCCGATGCCTATGCCGGCAAGCGCGCCGTCGTCATCGGCTCGAACAACTCAGCCCATGACATCGCCGCAGCCCTTTGGGAGGCCGGCGCCGATGTCACCATGGTGCAGCGCTCGACCACCCATATCTCCAGATCCGACACGCTGATGGAAATCGGACTGGGTTCGCTCTACTCGGAAAAAGCCGTGCAAGGCGGGATGACCACGGCCAAGGCCGACCTCGTCTTTGCGTCCCTGCCCTACAAGATCCTGCATGAATTCCAGATCCCGGCCTACGCCGAGATGAAGAAGCGCGACGCCAAATTCTACGAGGGGCTGGAAAGGGCAGGATTCATGCTCGACTGGGGCGATGACGATTCCGGCCTGTTCATGAAATATCTCAGGCGCGGCTCAGGCTACTACATCGATGTCGGTGCTTCCGACCTCATCATCGATGGCTCGATCAAGCTGAAAAGCGGCGTCGAGGTCAAGGAGGTCCGGGAGCATTCGGTCCTGCTTAGCGACGGATCGGACCTGCCGGCCGACCTCATCGTCTACGCCACCGGCTATGGCTCGATGAACGGCTGGGCGGCCGACCTGATATCCAGGGACGTTGCCGATAAGGTCGGAAAATGCTGGGGCCTCGGCTCCAACACTACCAAGGATCCCGGCCCCTGGGAGGGCGAATTGCGCAATATGTGGAAGCCGACGCAACAGGAGGCACTGTGGTTCCATGGCGGCAATCTGCACCAGTCGCGCCACTATTCGCAATTCCTGTCGCTGCAGTTGAAGGCGCGGCACGAAGGCATCGCAACGCCGGTCTACGGGCTGCAGCAGGTCCATCACAAGGGATAGAAATTCAGAGCAGTCACCGGGACTGGCCGATGCGCTTCCAGTAGATAAGCGTACCGGTCAGCCCGCCATGCGGCTTCAACGCGTAGTCCGGTATTTCGCCGGCTAGCGTGAATCCCAGCCTCTCATAGAGGCCGGAGGCGCCCTCCTCTGCCGCTGTATCCAGGACCAGCAACGTGCGGCCTTTCTCGACAGCGAGGCTTTCGGCCGCCCGCATCAGGCGAGTCGCCACGCCCTTGCCGCGATGATCGACACGGGTCATCAGCTTGGCGATCTCGGCCCGGTGCGGCTGGTTGGGAGGACAGTCGAGCAGCAAGGTGACGGTGCCGACCAGAGCCTTGCCATCCCATGCACCGAGCACCGCTCTTTCGCCTCTTGCCGCGGCCATAAGCGATCTGGTCCAGAAGGCGCCTGCAGCTTCCGGCGCCAGCGGATGCATGAAACTGACTGATCCGCCGGTCGCAACCGTCTCGATCAGCATATCGACCAGCATTGCCTGGGCTCCCGCAGCCTGGGTCAGAGCCTTGATTTCGATGGAGCTCATGCGTGCGATGTCCTTTGACTGCGTGGAGCGATCTGCGTGTTCCAGCCGTCAATCCAGACGACTGACTCGGCGTCGCTTTCGTGCTGCCTTGATCGCGGCGATGCGATCGGTGTCCTTTGGCTGCAGATGCAGCCCGCGTTCCAGGATTTCGAGCGTATATTCCTCATAGGTCAGGCCCAGCCGCTCGGCCTTTTCCATCCGCATCAGCATCACGTCGCGGCTCGGCGCCTTCCACGCCTTGGCATGCGCAGCCTGCCAGGCAAGGAAGATATAAGGGTCGCCCTTGCCCCATGGGGGGCCCTTGTAGTCGTCGAGTGGCGGTCCGCCATTGTCGGAGCGTTTGGGACGGCGTGCCATGCGTTCAGCCTCTTGCCAGCGCAACCAAATAGTCGGCGGCGTCCGGTCCAGGAGCATGGAAGGTGCAATTCGACGGCGCGCCAAGCGCCAGGCAGTCACCGGGTTCGAGACTATGCACGACATCGCCCTCGGTGAATTCCAGCCGTCCGGAAATCAGCCAGATCTGCTGTCTGATGAAGGCGTAGGACGCGGCCGGAAAACTCACCTTGGCTCCCGCCGGCAATTGCACCCGGATCAGTTCGAGCGGCATGTCCGAGACCGGCGAAAGATGCCGCCTGATATAGCCGGTGGCGGGATCGCGCCAGACCGGCTGATCGCTTTGGCGAAGCAGCCCGCCGCCCTGCAGCTCCGCCCGCGCGATGAGGGTGGAAAGCGTCATGCCGAAGGCCGCTGCGATGCGCACCAGAAGTGCTGCGGTCGGGCTCGTCTTGCCGCGCTCTATCGTGCTGAGCATGGCCTTAGACACGCCGGAGCGGTCCGCGAGCTCCGCCAGTGACCAGTCCTTCAAAGCCCTTTCGGCGCGTATTCTTCTGCCGATGGTCGAGGAGATATCGTTCGCTATAACAGTCATTAATCCGGTATATCGAAATTGCGGCTTCGAGCAAGGGGCCGATCGGTTCAATTTTCGCGAATGGCTTAATGCCCCCTACACCATCCGACCTCACCCCACCTTAACCTCGCCGCCGTAAGGTCGATCGCCTGGGGAAATGGGAAACAGCCTGTCCATGTTCGTCGACCGCGAAGCCTCCGTTGGAGAGCCGGCATTGCAGGAGCGCCGCAAGGCGGAGCAGAGCGACAAGCGCATTCTGGGCAATGTCGTCCAGTGCGACGGCGCGCGCGCCACCATCAGCGCCTATGCCGCCGATGTCGAAGGCACGGTCACCGGCCATTGGAGCGTCGGCAAGATGATCTCCATCAATCTTGGCACCACGCGAACCGTCGGCCTGGTCTACGAGATCGGCAAGTCGGATCGCGCCTGGAGCAATGAGGGCCAGAACCCGATCGAGGTCAGCATCGAGCTTATCGGCGAGGTGCGCGACGGCGCCGAGCCCGGCGCCAAACCGATTTTCGACCGGGGCATTACCATCTATCCGCATATCGGCGCCATCGCCCACCGCATTCGCAGCCGCGACCTGCAGGCAGTTTATGATCTCGCCGGACGTCATTCGATCACCATCGGCACGCTGTCACAGGACGAGGCGATCGACGCCAACATCGCCATCGACGACACGCTGGCGCGCCACTTCGCTATTGTCGGCACCACCGGCGTCGGCAAATCCACCGCCGTCTCGCTGCTTTTGCGCAAGTCGATCGCCGCCCGGCCTGACCTGCGCGTCCTTATCCTCGATCCGCACAACGAGTTCGCCGCATCCTTGCCCGAACACTGCGTCAGGGTCGATTCGACGACGCTGGACCTGCCCTTCTGGATGTTCAAGCTCGAGGAATTTGCCGAAGTGCTGTTTCGCGGGCGCGAGACCGTGCCGGAAGAGATCGATGCCTTGCGCGATCTCATTCCCGCCGCCAAGAACCTGTACCGCAATCCGAATTCGGGCGGCTATCTCAGGCGCGGCAGCGATGCGCTGACCGCGGACACGCCGGTGCCCTATCGCGTTGTCGATCTCATCAAGCAGATCGACGAGCGCATGGGACTGCTGGAAAGCAAGAACGACCGCCCCACTCTCAAATCGCTGAAGACGCGCATCGAATCGGCGGCCTCGGATCCGCGCTACCGCTTCATGTTCAACTCGCGGCTGATCGAGGACACTATCCACGAGACGATCGGCAATATTTTTCGCGTGCCGCATCACGGTCGCCCGGTGACCTGCTTCGAGATGGCCGGCATGCCGTCGGAAGTGGTCAATTCGGTCTGCTCGGTGCTGGCGCGCCTGGCCTTCGACCTAGCGTTGTGGAGCGAAGGCCGGCTGCGATTGCTTTTGCTGTGCGAGGAAGCCCACCGCTATATGCCGGCCGATCCGCGCCTCGGTTTTGCACCGACCCGGCACGCGCTGTCGCGCATCGCCAAGGAAGGCCGCAAATATGGCTGCTATCTTGGTGTCGTTACCCAGCGCCCGGGCGAGCTCGATCCCACCATCCTGTCGCAGTGCTCGACCTTCTTCGCCATGCGGCTCGCCAACGAGCAGGACCAGGCGATCGTCCGCTCGGCGATCGCCGATTCCTCGGCCTCGACGCTGGCGTTCCTGTCTTCGATGGGTCAGCGCGAAGCCATCGCCTTCGGGGAAGGCGTGGCGACGACCATGCGGCTGAAATTCGAAAAACTGTCCGCGGATCTGATCCCCGGCACGGCCAAGCGCGAGGAAGCCTTGCCGTCCGAGATCGGCAACGATGTCGATCTGGTGGCGATCGTCGAAAGGCTACGCAACGTGCCAAAACCGCAGCAGGCGATGGCCTTCGCCGAAGTCGTCGATTCAAACCGGCAGGCCGGCGATTCCAACTATCGCAAGCCACCCGCCCCGACTGTCGCACGCGTCCAGTCGGACGACGATTTCGACATGCGTTATGGCCTGAAACCGGCAACCTTCGGTCTGCGCCCGCAAAACGACTGAGCCGGCGGCCTCCAGCCCATCAAGCTTCCGTTGCAGACTTGTCAGCCTGTGAAGCCAGGGCAAATCCCGTCAGAAAATTCGTCAGGCTGAGTCGGATGGCGCCGTTTTCGAGAACCGGAGCGGAGCGGACATTAGTCCGTGAGCACCGGAAGCGCAGAAAACGACGCCAGACGGCCAGCATCACGAGTTTAATGACGGGATTTCAGGCGCAGACGCGGTTTCGGCCTTGCCTCTTGGCCTCATAAAGCTGGCGATCCGCGCGGCGATAGAATTCTTCGGCGGTTTCCTTGCGATCCCAGACGGCGAGGCCGACGCTGGTGGTGATCTTCAGGCGAACATTGCCTGATAGTATCGACATGTTGGCGATCGCCTTGCGGATGCGCTCGGCGAATTTGGACAGCAGTTCGGCGTCCATGTTGGGGGTGACTACTGCGAATTC
Source organism: Mesorhizobium sp. M6A.T.Cr.TU.017.01.1.1 (assembly GCF_004023115.1). Taxonomy (NCBI): domain Bacteria; kingdom Pseudomonadati; phylum Pseudomonadota; class Alphaproteobacteria; order Hyphomicrobiales; family Phyllobacteriaceae; genus Mesorhizobium; species Mesorhizobium sp. M6A.T.Cr.TU.017.01.1.1. Next base: position 16,922 of record NZ_RZTA01000056.1, on the reverse strand, counting down.
CTCGCCACCCAGGCGCGCAACCACGTCGTGATAGCGCGTCATGTCCTTGAGACAATTGGCGACCGCCCGCAACACTTCGTCGCCGACATCATGGCCGTGGGTGTCGTTGACCTGCTTGAAATGGTCGAGATCAAGGATCATCAGCCCGACCGGCTTCTCGATGCGGCGGAATTCCTCGAGATATTCCTTCAGTGCATCGTCAAAATAGCGCCGGTTCTGCATGCCGGTCAGGCTGTCGGTCAGCGCCGCATGCTCCAGCGTTTCCGAACGGGCGCTGAGCGAAACCGTCATGGCGCGCAGCTTGCCTTCTTCCGTCGCCTGCTTGCGGATCAGTGGGTAGATGAAGAAAATGCCGAAGAACAGGGCAGTCGCCAAAAGAACGCCGGTCGCAAACAACAGCTTGTTGAGATAGATGATCTTCTCAACCCCGGAAGGCGTGACACTCTCGGCCGCGAAGGCCTGCAGAAGCCCATAGGCGTGAAGCGTCACCAGGCCGGCGGCCAGGATCACGAAGATGAAGACGAAAAAGGCTGATTCCGCCTTGTGAAAACGCATCTGCTCCCCGTTGGAAAATTCCCACAGACCTTATGGCATGGAGGGCCTTACGGACGGTTAATTAGGACAACTTCGACGGGAAGTCTCCCCCCAAGATCAACTTTTCAGGTTGCACTGGAAAGGGGATCCGAGATCGTGGATCCCACACGATCACCGAGGCGCAGTCTCAGCCATTCCGGACCCAACTGATGCCTGAACCAGGTCGCCTGGCGCTTGGCGTATTGTCGCGTCGCGATCTTTGCGCGCTCGATCGCTTCCGGAAAACTCAGCTCCCCGGCTATTGCGGCCTGGAGTTCGCGAACGCCGATCGCCTTCATCGCCGGCAAATCGGAATCGAGACCAAGACTGGCGAGTTGTTTGACCTCATCGAGGGCGCCCTTCTCCAGCATGCGGTCGAACCGCGCCTCGATCCGCTCCACCAGCGCCGCCCGGTCCGGTTCGATCACGAAGAAGCGTGCGCTGTCCCTGTCGATCAACGGCCGGCCGCGCGCCGTCTGCCATTCCAGGATGGAACGGCCTGACGCGTCGAGCACCTCCAACGCCCGCACGATGCGCTGGCCATCGGTCGGCTTCAGCATCATGCCTGCTGCGGAATCCTCGCGCAGCAAGATGCGGTGAAGCTTGGCCGCGCCCTGCTCCCGGAGTTCGTAGCGCCAGCGGTCACGGATCGGCTGCGGAATGTCGGGCATTTCCGAAATGCCTTGCGCAAGCGCCCGGAAATAAAGCCCGGTGCCGCCGACGAAAATCACCGGCCGCTCTGAGAGCGTGCCCTCGTCGATGAGCTTCATCACGTCGCGCAGCCAGGCGCCGGTGGAATAGGCGATGGAGGGATGGACATGCCCGTAGAGATAATGCGGGACGCGAGCGAGTTCGGCAGCGGTCGGCCGCGCCGTCAGCACGTCGAGCACAGAATAGCCTTGCATGGAATCGGTGTTGACGATGACGCCGCCCTTGCGCTCGGCGAGATCGAGCGCGAGAGCGGACTTGCCGCTGGCGGTCGGCCCGGCTATCAGGATCGCGTTCTCAACGTGGCCCTCGCCCGCCTGCCCGCCGGAATTTTCGATGCCGCTGATCGCCACGCTCGTATCCCATCCCGCCGGCCGCGCATTGTCGCCGGCGCTTGCGAATATGGCGTCACGGTCGGTCGGCGCAAGCACTGTTCGCTGGCTGGCCGAAGGCATCGCCTGCGAATTCGCTTTGCCCGAGGCGGCCGGAGCCGCTGAAACGACCGCCAGCCTGCGCGCCGTGCTCGCACCCGAACCGGTCGACGTGATCGTTCAGCAGGTCGAGGCAAGGCGAAAGAAAATCCTTATCGCCGATATGGATTCCACGATGATCGATCAGGAGTGCATCGACGAGCTTGCCGATGAGATCGGCGTCAAGGATTACGTCGCCGCCATCACGGCGCGATCGATGAATGGCGAGATCGCTTTCGAGCCGGCCTTGCGCGAGCGGGTGGCGCTGCTGAAAGGCCTCGACACTGCCGTGGTCGACCGCGTCATCACCAACCGCTTGACGCTGGCTTCCGGCGGCCGCGCGCTTGTCCAGACCATGCGCGCCAATGGCGCATGGACTGCGCTCGTGTCGGGTGGCTTCAACGTCTTCACCGCACGCATCGCCGCCATGCTCGGCTTTCAGGAGAACCGCGCCAATCGGCTGATCGAGCAGGGCGGCCACTTCACCGGGCTTGTGGCCGAGCCGATCCTGGGGCGCGCCGCCAAAGCCGATGCGCTACTCGAGATTTCGGCCGGCCTGGGGCTGACGACCGCAGACGCCATTGCTGTCGGCGACGGCGCCAACGACCTCGACATGATCCGCCTTGCCGGCGCGGGTGTGGCACTTCATGCCAAGCCTGTCGTGGCGGCGGAGGCAAAATTCCGCATCGACCACGGCGACCTGACCGCGCTTCTCTATCTGCAGGGCTACCGGCGGGAGGAGTTTGTAGAGTGACGCCGATCCGCACCGAGCGGCTAATCCTGCGCAACTGGGAGGATCGCGACCGCGAGCTCTTCCACCGGATCAATTCCGACGAACGCGTCATGGAATTCTTTCCATTTCGCCGCGACCGCGCTGCCGCGGACGCCAAAATGGACGAGTTTCGCGCCTGGATCGCCGAGGATGGCTACGGTTTCGCTGCCGCCGAGATAATTGAAACGCGCCAATGCATCGGCTTCGTCGGCCTTCTCGATACCGATCATTTGCCCTTCCTGCCCGCCGGCACCGTCGAGATCGGCTGGCGGCTGGCGCCCGAATTCTGGGGCCATGGCTATGTCACCGAGGCGGCCGAAGCGTGGCTCGCCTATGGCTTCGAAACGCTTGGCCTCGACGAAATCGTGTCCTTCGCCGTTAGGGATAATCACCGTTCCACCGCGGTCATGAAGCGCCTGGGCATGATCGCCGACCCGGCCAGCGATTTCGACCACCCCGGCATTCCGGACAGCCACGCCGCGCTCAAGCAGCATGAGTTCTACAGGCTGACAGCCAAGGATTGGCGAAAAAACCGACCCTAATCAGTGCTTGTCAAACGGAAGCTCGTCGCCGGGTTGCGGCGGTTTGACGCCGACGCGATCGAGCACTTTCGAGAAATCATCGCCCGATGCATCACCAGCCCGTCGACGCAGGAAATCGGCCGCTGTCTCCATGGCTCCCACCTTTTGCGCCACAGCCGAAGCGATCCACTGGTTCAGCGACACACCATCAGCCTTTGCCAGACGTGCAGCCGCCTCCTTGATCGACAAGGGAAGTTTCAACGGATAAGTCGCCTTGCTCATGTTCGAAATCCTTCTAACAATTCGGCGGGGCTGACGACTGGAACTTCAAAACGGCCTGCCGCAGTCACAAAATCGCGGCGATTGTGAGTGACCAATGCGTCTGCCCGACCATTGATCGCTGCCTCAAGCACCATCTCATCCTTCGGATCATTCAATTGCGGGCGCCAGAGAAAGTGCAGTTCGACCGGCTCTGCCAAGACAGCGAAGCCGGCCAGCAAACGATCCAGATCTGCAAGCGACAATCCGTGAATTGCCCGTTGCTCAGGGCGGGTCAGCACGGTTTCATATTCAAGAAACAGCGCTGTTGTCACCAATGGGCAAAACTGTCGATTTGCGACCAACCGCAAAACGGCAAATGACGCACCATTCCTGCTGCGCAGACCTGCGGTCAGAACGTTTGTGTCCAATGCGATCCGCTTCACAGGTCAAAATAGTACATCCCATGGGATGTTTCAACGTGCCTGTGAAGCTACCAGACTCAATCCATCCGGATCGTCACAAACCGCAACTCGCCGGTCTTCGACGCCAGCATCAGCAGGGCGTTCTTGCGTCCCTGCTCCTTCAATGCGGCAATCCGGTCCATGACATCCTTGGGCGTGGCGACCGATTCCTGCGCGATCTCGGTGATCACCTCGCCGGCCTGGATGCCGCGTTCGGCGGCGGCCGAATCCTTGGTGACCTCGGTGATGACGACGCCGGAGACTTCGGCGGCGATGCCGAATTTCGTCCGCGTCTCGTCGTTGAGCTCGCCAACGGTCATGCCGAGCACGGAAGCCGTCGAAACGGCAGGCGCCTTGTCGCCATTGTCCTGATCGGTGTTGCCGTCCTCGCTGCTGGCAAGCTTTTCGCCATCTTCGAGCCGGCCAAGCGTCACCTTCACGGTCTGCTCGACACCCTTGCGCACGATGACCACGTCGACAGCCTTGCCGACCGAGCTTTCCGCGACGACGCGCGGCAGGTCGCGCATTTCATTGACGTCCCTGCCGTCGAACTTGATGATGACGTCGCCCGCCAGGATGGTGCCGTTGTCGACGGGTCCGCCCTTGATGACGCCAGCGACCAGCGCGCCCTTGGCCGTCGCCATGCCGAGGCTTTCGGCAATGTCGTCCGTCACCGGCTGGATGCGCACGCCGAGCCAGCCGCGCCGCGTCTCGCCAAACTGACGGAGTTGGTCGACGACGCCTAACGCGAGCTGCGAGGGAATGGAAAAGCCGATGCCGATCGAGCCGCCGGACGGCGAGATGATCGCCGTATTGATGCCGATAACCTCGCCGCTGCTGTTGAACAGCGGTCCGCCGGAATTGCCGCGGTTGATCGCGGCATCGGTCTGGATGAAATCGTCATAGGGACCCGAATTGATGTCGCGGTTGCGGGCCGAGACGATACCCACCGTCACGGTGCCGCCGAGGCCGAACGGATTGCCGATCGCCATCACCCAGTCACCGACACGCATCTTGCTGGAATCGCCGAATTTCACCGCCGTCAGCTTGTGCCCTTTCGGATCGACCTTCAGCACCGCCACGTCGGTCTTGGTGTCGGTGCCGACCAGCGTCGCCTTCAGCGTCACGCCGTCGGAGAAATTCACCTCGATATCATCGGCATCGGCGATCACGTGATTGTTCGTCACCACAATGCCCTGCTCGGCATCGACCACGAAGCCGGAGCCCAGCGACTGCACCTTTTGCGAGCGATCGCCCTGTTCGCCGGGACGGTTCTTGAAGAAATCGTCGAAGAAATCCTGAAAGGGCGAGCCCTCTGGAAGCTGCGGCATCGGCACCGCGCCAGGCCCCTCCGTGCCCTTCACCCTCTGCGAGGTCGAGATGTTGACCACGGCACCCAGCAGGCCCTGCGCGAGATCGGCGACCGAAGCCGGGCCATCCGCGGCGGCCGTCGGCGTCACCAGCGACGGGACGGTAGCGGCGCCAATAAGAAGTGCTGCAGCACCTGCGGTGAACGTCCGCCTCGCCGCGCGCAAAAAGCTGTTGGATGTCATCGAGAAGTCTCCCGGTGTCTCAGAAAGGAAAAGCGCTCGCCGAAAACGCTGCGTCGAGTCATGTTGGCAAGAAATACGGCACGTTTGCGGCTATGGCTATCGGCACAGGATAAATCCTCCGTTATCCGAAATCATAGACCGATCACGTCACCCACCACGCACCAGCCAGACGATGCCGACGCCAACAGCGATTGCGATCAGTCCGGCGATCCGCAGCGCATTCTCCGGCATCGACAGAACTTCGCTTGCAAGTTTCTTGGCGAGGCCAGGAAAGCCGCCATAGACCAGGCCCTCTACGACGAGAACCAAGCCTATTGCCGCCAGAAAATCCTGCACCGGCCGTTACTGGCCGGTGCCTGGCTGCGCTGCCGGCGCAGCAGGTGCTGCGGGCGGCGCTGCCGGCGTATCCGCGCCGGCGGGATTGCGGAAGAAACGGAAGAATTCCGAATTCGGCGACAGCACCATCGTCGTCCCGGTATTGTCCAGCGCCGTGCCGTAGGCATTCATCGACCGGTAAAAGCCGAAGAAGGCCGGATCGCGCTGGTAGGCGTCCGCGAAGGTGGCGCTGCGTTGAGCTTCACCTTCACCACGCAGGATTTCAGACTCCCTCCGCGCCTCGGCGACGATCTCCACCACCTCGCGGTCGGCGCGAGCCCTTATGCGCTGCGCCGCCTCGTTGCCGCGCGCCCTCAGCCGCTCGGCTTCGGCCAGACGCTCAGCCTTCATGCGGTCGTATGTCTGTTGCGAGACTTCTGCGGTCAAATCGGTTCGGCGAATGCGGACATCCTCGATCTGCAGGCCGAGCGACGTGGCGTCGGGCCTCAACTGATCGCGCACTTCACGCATCATCACGGCTCGCTCTTCCGAGAGCGCCGCCTCGAAGTCGCGCAGACCGTAAACACGGCGCAAGGCGGCGTCGAGACGCGTCCTCAATCGTGCCTCGGCCAGCTCGATCTGACCGGACACAGCGGAGCGGAACACGCGCGGATCCGAGATCCGATAGGCGATGAAGGCGTCGACCTCATAGAACTTGCCGCCCGAAACCTGGACGCGGATGTTGTCGAGATCGAAGCGCAGCACCCTGTTTTCTATCAACTGCACGCTGTCGGCATCGAAGAAGGCGAACGGCGCCTTGAAATAGATGCCCGGCTGGCTCTTGACGTCGACGATCTCGCCGAACCTGAGCACCAGCGCCTGCTGGCGCGCATTGACAACGAAGACCGACGAATAAAGCAGGAACAGGATGACCGCTGCGATGACGGCGATGATGGGAAGACGGTTGGCCATCACTGGGTTCCTCCGAGGACCGGCGCCGGCGCCTTCTGCTGCAATGCCGGCAGCGGCAGATAGGGAACAACCCCTTGTCCATTGCCTTGCTCGATAATGACCTTGCTGGAATCCTTCAGAACCCTCTCCATCGTTTCCAGATAAAGCCGCTGGCGCGTCACATCCGGCGCTTTGGCGTATTCGTCATAGACCGAGATGAAGCGCTGCGCCTCACCTTCGGCCTCCTGCACGACCCGGTTCTTATAGCCGGCCGCGTCCTCGCGGATCTGTGCGGCCTCGCCGCGCGCCTGGCCGAGTTTCTGGTTGGAATACTGGTTGGCCTGCTCGACGAACTTGTCCTCGTCCTGTTCGGCGCGCTGCACTTCGTCGAAGGCGTCGGCCACTTCGCGCGGCGGCGCGGCATCCTCGATCGAAATCGCGTTGACGTTCAGGCCGGCCTTATAGCCGTCCAGCGTCGTCTGGATGATTTCGCGCACTGACGCCGCAATGCCCTCGCGATCATCGCGGAAGATGTCCTGCGCCGGCCGACGGCCGACGGCTTCGCGCATGGCGCTTTCGGCGACCTGCCGCAGCATGCCGTCGGGATCGGACACATCGAACAGATAGGCCCTCGGATCGGAGACCTGATAGGCGACAGAGAACTGGACATTGACGATGTTCTGGTCACCAGAAAGCATCAGGCCTGAACCGTTGCCGGAGGTCGTGCCGCCGCCGATATCGACGAGTTGTTCGGCGATGACGGCTGTCTCGACCGTTTCGATGGGCCACCAATGGAAATGCAGGCCGGGCTGCGAGAGCTCCGTCTTTGGCACGCCGAATCTGAGTTCGACGGCAACCTCGTCCGGCTGCACGGTATAGACGGCCTTGAACGCCCACAGCACGACAAGCGCTGCCGCGATCAGCCCGAACACGGCTGGGCTTGCCCCACCGCCACCCGGCAAAGCACGCCGCAACCTGTCCTGGCCGCGCCGGATAATGTCTTCGAGATCGGGAGGCGAACCCTGCGGGCCGCTGGGCCCCTTCGGTCCCTGCCCCCAGGGTCCTGGATTGTTGCCGCCGCCCCATGGGCCGCCGCCTCCGCCGCTTTTGTCATTCCAGGGCATGAATGTCCTTTCGCTCCCTCACGCGCCGGCCTGACGGCGCAAAATCCAGTATCGTCCTTCTATAGGGACGCGACGGCGCGCTTTCAACGCGATCGGTCGTCGACACCGTCCGTTTTGGACCGTCGCGACCCTTTATCGTCTCTCAATGCACGTCGCGGCGTCGCTCGTAAACCGAATAGCGTGTCGCATGGCTATCCTTTTCACCGGCAGGAACGTCCTGCGAGCGGACGATGCGCCACGAATCCGGGTCGATAGGCGGGAAATGCGCATCGCCGTCGACCGCGGCAAGGATATGGGTGACATGCAAGCGGTCGGCCAGGGGCAGCGCCTGGGCATAGATCTCGCCGCCGCCGATGATGCAGATTTCGTCGGCGCCTGCCATGCAGCGCCCGCGCACCTTCGCCAGACTGATCGCGTCGTCGAGCGAATGCACGACTTCGACGCCCTCGGCGCGCCAGGTCTTGTCGCGGGTGACCACGACGTTGAGCCTCCCAGGCAGAGGCCTGCCGATGCCTTCATAGGTCTTGCGGCCCATGATGATAGGTTTGCCCATCGTGTCGGCCTTGAACCGCTTGAGATCGCTGGAAAGTCGCCACGGCAAACCGCCGTCGCGCCCGATCACGCCGTTTTCGGCGATGGCGACATAGATCGCGACGTCCATCAGCCACCGCTCCCGCCATCGCCGCCATCGGTAGGCACCAGCAGAAAAATGTCGATGTCGTGCTCGGGGTAGAAATTTTGCGCCGTCATCTCGAAACGCGTCGGCCCGACTTTCCTGACGTTTTCGCCACAGAACGAGACCAGGTTCTTCGGGTCGCCCTTGTCGACAGTCAGCTTGAATTTGCCGATGGTGCCCGTCGCCCAGTTGCCGCCAGTGGTCAGGATATAGGCGATGCGGTTCTCGAAATATCTCAGAGTGCCGTCGGGATTGCCCTTCGCTGCCTTGCGGATCGCATTCTCGAACGTCTGGTCCATGCAGTAGCGGGTCTTATAGGCGGCGTATTGGCCCTGGAACTGGCCGTCATAGAAGAAGCTGACCGAGGACGTGCCGCCAACGCTCGGCTTGTAGCGGTGGGCGACGCGGACTGCCTTGTTGGCTGGAAAGGTCGAGCGCCACCAATAGGTCGAGCGCAATTGCCAGAACGGCACGTAGACGGTCTTCATGCCCGAACCATCGTCGGCGGTGTCCTCGATGATGAGGCCGCGATCGACCCAATCGTCGGCAACCGCTTGCGGCAGCTTTGCCAATGCCGCCTTGGCCGCGTCGCCGAACGGGTAAAACGGCACGTTCTGCGCCTTCAAATCGGCGCTGATGTCGATGCCGAGCGCAAACGCCTTCTGCTCAAGCTGCGGTTTTGCCGCCACGCCGTCGATCGTCACCTCGAAGCCGAGGAAATTGTCGCTCTGACCGTCGGGAATCGCCGGCATCTCGTTGGGATCGCCTTCGATGTCGGGCATCGGGAAGGCGACGATCGCGTCGACATCCCTGTCGGTGTTGTTGCGGAAGACATAGTCGACCGTCACCTTTTCCGGCGAGATATAGAGATCCTCGCTCTCCATCGCGACGGCGTCGCTGCGCGACAGGATCAGGCCGCCCGTTCCCAATTCGGCGATTGAATCATTGGCGAATACGGGCGTGGCCGAGAGCGCCAGCGCTGCGGTCAGGACATAACGGAACATGGAAGCTCCCTTGGCGAGAATGCCGGTATGACTCTAGCCGTTTCAATGTGGAGTTTCAAAGCCCTTCCGCGCACTCGTCGGCGCTTGCCAGGCTTGTCTGGACACCGACGTTCCGATCGGGCAGGAGTTCGGCCATGCGCAAGCTTCTCGTCATCGGCATCGGCGCCGGCAATCCCGACCACATGACCGTGCAGGCCATCGACGGCTTGAACCGCGCCGAGGTGCTGTTCATTCCCGACAAGGGCGCGAAGAAGAACGATCTCGCAGAACTGCGCCGCCAGATCTGCGACCGATTCGTCACCAATCCAAACTCGCGCCGCGTAGAGTTCGACGTGCCGGTGCGGGCCGAGCCGGCCCCCTCCTATCGCTCGACCGTCGACGACTGGCACGAGGCGATCGCCGCGATCTATGAAGGCCTGATCCGCGATGAGCTTTCGCAAAATGGCTGCGGCGCCTTCCTGATCTGGGGCGATCCCTCGCTCTACGACAGCGCGCTGCGCATCCTGGAGCGCGTGCGCATGAGAGGCAATGTCGCGTTCGAGCTCGAGGTGATCCCAGGCATCACCGCTGTCCAGGCGCTCGCCGCCAGCCACAGAACCGCGCTGAACCGCATCGGCGATGCGGTTCAGATCACCACCGGCCGTCGGCTCACCGAGGAAGGCTTGCCCGACAATGCCGGTAGCACCGTCGTCATGCTGGACGGCAAATGCGCCTTCAACACGCTGGACGACAAGGACCTCGTCATCCACTGGGGCGCCTATCTCGGCACGCCCGGCGAGATCCTGATTTCCGGCCGCCTCGGCGATGTCGGCGACGAGATCGCGAAGACACGCGAGGAAGCCCGCCGGAAAAAGGGCTGGATCATGGACACCTATCTGCTGCGCAAGCCCGGCGAGCCTGAGGAGTAGGAGGGGTAGGCTTGGCCGGCACAGACTCCACCGACCTCACCCGGCATCGATCTCCGCCTGCAGTGCCTCCATATGCGGCGCCGCCGCGGAAGCCGCAGCCCGTTCGATGGCGCGAAAGCGGCTGACCACCGCGAGCCCCACCGAGGTCAACTGGGCGCCGCCGCCCTTTTTCCCACCGGTCTGCGCCGCGACCAGCGGCTTGCCGAACACCCGGTTCATGTCCTCGACCAGATCCCAGGCGTGTTTGTAGGACATTTCCATGCCGCGCGCCGCAGCCGAGATCGAGCCGAAGGCGGCGATCTGCTCCAGGAGCTCGATCTTGCCCGGCCCGATGCGCCCTTCTGGATCGAGGTTTATCCGCAAGCTCAGCGACGGCATTCCACTCCTCCGCAGTCACGCCGCAGCCATACTAGAACCTCTCCAGCGATACCGCTATTCCAAATCGATATAGCGACAACCATCCGCCCGTTATCCATCCGCCTCGACAGGCAAGCCGGCGCCTGTGTTCGCCCGGTCGAAGCTTACCGTCTTGACCACCGCGTAGACTTTTCGACCGAGCTGAAGTTTCAGCGTCTGTCGTGATTGCTCGGTGATCCGGGCAATCACGGTTGCGCCATTGCAGTCGATGCCGATCTCGACCGTAGGCCCTTCGCCCGGTTCTATCGCCACGATCGTGCCCGGCAAGATGTTGAGCGCGCTGAGGCCCGTCGGCTGTCCGGTGGCGATCATCACATCGCGGGCACGGATGCGGATGCGCACCAGCGCGCCGACCGGCGTTGTCAGAAGCGGCACGCGGATCTCGCCCGCCGCAGAGCCAAGCACGGTCATGCCAAAGACTTCGTCGTGGCGCAGCACCGCGGTGTCCAGCACCGCGCCGCCCTCGCCGCGCTCTTCTGCCGGCAACAGGTCGAGCCGCTGCATGATCGCCCCGGTCGGGCCGCAAGCAGCGACTTTGCCTCGCGCCAGCACAACGACGTCGCTTGCCAGCCGCGCCACCTCAGAGATCGAATGGCTGACATAGACGATCGGGATTTTCGTCTCGTCGCGCAGCCGCTCGATATAAGGCAGGATTTCTGCCTTGCGGGCCTCGTCGAGCGAAGCCAGCGGCTCGTCCATCAGCAACAATTTCGGGCTGGCGAGCAGCGCCCGGCCGATCGCCACGCGCTGTTTCTCGCCGCCGGAAAGGTTCGCCGGCCGCCGGTCGAGCAAAGGACCGATGCCGAGCAGTTCGACCACCGCATTCATGTCCGCATAGCGTTCCGCCGTGGGCGTGAACCAGTGGCCGTAGCGCAGATTGCTGGCCACGCTCATATGCGGAAACAGCCGCGCATCCTGGAACACCATGCCGATGCGGCGCTTGTGCTTCGGCACGAACAGGCGCGCATCAATATCGACCAGCACGCGGCCGTCGGCCTCGATCCGCCCCTTATCGGGCCGGATAAGGCCGGCAATCATGTTGATCAGCGTTGTCTTGCCGGAGCCCGAGGGCCCGAACAGCGCGGTCAGCCGCCCGGCGCTCTCGAAGCGGGCGTCGACCTCGAAATTGCCAAGCCGATGGCTGATATCGACCACGACCGTCATTCGGTATCCATCCGCTTGCCGACGCGCCGCGCCAGCACTTCCGACGCGACAAGTGCTGCCATCGAGATGACGATCGAGATCAGCGTCAGCCTGAGCGCGCCGGCATCGCCGCCCGGCACCTGCGTGAACGTGTAGATCGCCGATGGCAGCGTCTGCGTCTCGTTGGGGATGTTGGAAACGAAGGTGATCGTTGCGCCGAATTCGCCCATCGCCTTAGCGAAAGACAAGATCGCGCCGGCGATCAGGCCGGGCAGGATCAGCGGCAGCGTGATAGTCCCGAACACCCACAGCGGATTGGCGCCAAGCGTTCCGGCTGCCGCCTCGATTCTGCGGTCGACCGCCTCGATCGACAGCCGGATCGCCCGCACCATCAAGGGAAAGCCCATGACAGCGCAGGCCAGTGCCGCACCCGTCCAGCGAAAGGAGAAGACAATGCCGAAATGCTCGGCCAGAAAGGCCCCGGCCGGGCCGCGCCTGCCGAAGGAGAGCAGCAGCAGATAGCCGACAACCACCGGCGGCAGGATCAACGGCAGATGCACCAGCCCGTTGAGCAGCGTCTTGCCCCAGAATTGTCCACGGGCGAGCACAAGCGCGATCAATATGCCGGGCGGCAGGCTGGCAATCATCGCCACTGTCGCCACCTTGACGGACAGCCGGACCGCATTCCATTCGTCGGGAGTGAGGTCCAGCAGCCAGTTCATCTTTTGGCGTCGTGCCTCAGTTGCTCGGCGTAAGGACCGTGAAACCCTGCGCCTTGAAGAGTTCGCCAGCCTTGGCGGACTGCAGGCATTTCAGGAATGCCGGCGTGTCCTTGTCCTTCGAATCCGCCATCTGGGCAACCGGGTAGACGATCGGCGGATGCGAATCCTCTGGGAAGGTGCCGACCACTTTCACGCCGGGCTCGGCGTGCGCGTCGGTGGCGTAGACGATGCCGAGCGCTGCCTCGCCGGTCGAAACCAGCTTGAGCGCGGCGCGCACATTCTCGGCCTGCGCCACCTTGCCTTCCACCGAGGACCAGACGCCGAGCGATTCAAGGGCCGCCTTGCCATATTTGCCGGCCGGCACCGCCTTGAAATCGCCCATGGCAAGCCTGCCGTCGCCGATCAGCACGGCAAGATCAAAACCCGTCTCGATCCTGGTTTCGACCGACGAATCCTTCGACGCCACCAGCACGATCTGGTTGCCGAGCAACTTCACTTCGGTATCCGGCTTGGTCAGCTTCTTGTCGGACAGATATTTCATCCAGTCGAGGTCGGCCGAGATGAAGACATCGGCCGGCGCGCCGCCCTCGATCTGCTTGGCCAATGCGGAGCTTGCCGCATAGGAAATGGTTGCCGCCTCGCCGACATCGGCCTCGCAGGCAGTGTTCACGGCATCCAGTGCGTTCTTCATGCTTGCGGCGGCGAAGACGATCAGTCTGTCATCCGCATGGGCAACCGGCATGGCGGCGATCAACATCGTCGTGAGACCGCCAATGGCAGCCGCCTTCAATCCGAAACCCTTGCGCACCAGCATGAAACTCTCCCGGATTTGAAAATCTGATCGGCGCGAGCCTGACAATCGATATATCCACGTGAATATAACAAGGGAAGGCTTTTTGCCAGACTTAGCCCGGACAATGGCTCAGTTAGTGGCCCGGTCAATGGCATTGCGTGTTGTTGGCACCGCTTACGATCAATTGAGGTGGATACAGCGCAACGTTGCGGGCCGGTGCCGTAGGTCAAAGCATCGGATATCGTGGTCGGCATCGACGAACGGACAGCAGCCGAGCGATTTGAGACAGGATCGGGAAAAGCCCGATGTTTGCGGCTCACACCGCGATCGGCGCCTTGATTGTAGCATCGGCGAGGTAGTTTTCCAGCCGGAAATCCTCGAAGCGGAAGGCAAAGAGGTCCTTCACCTCCGGATTGATCCATAGCGTCGGCAGCGCCTTGGGCGTGCGGCGCAACTGTTCGCGCGCTTGCTCGAAATGATTCGCATAAAGATGCGCGTCACCCAGCGTATGGACGAAATCGCCGGGCTTCAGCCCCGTCACCTGCGCCACCATCAGAGTGAGCAGCGCGTAGGAAGCGATGTTGAACGGCACGCCGAGAAAGATATCGCCGGAACGTTGGTAGAGCTGGCAGGAGAGCCTGCCCTCCGAGACATAGAACTGGAACAGGCAATGACAGGGCGGCAGCGCCATGGCTTCCACTTCGGCCGGGTTCCACGCCGAAACGATCAGCCGTCGGGAATTAGGATTCTTGCGTATCTCCTTCAAGAGATTGGCAATCTGGTCGATGGCGCCGCCATGGCCGTCCGGCCAAGAGCGCCATTGCTTGCCATAGACCGGGCCGAGGTCGCCATTCTCGTCGGCCCATTCGTCCCAGATCGAGACGCCGTGGTCGTTGAGATATCTAGTGTTGGTGTCGCCCGCCAGGAACCACAGAAGTTCATGCACGATCGACTTCAGATGAAGCTTCTTGGTGGTGGTGACCGGAAAGCCGCGCGCAAGGTCAAAGCGCATCTGGTAGCCGAACACCGAGCGCGTTCCGGTGCCGGTCCGGTCGCCGCGATCGGCGCCGTTTTCCAGCACGTGCTTCAAGAGGTCGAGATATTGGCGCATCGGCTTCGGCTCGATTCGGGTTACCGGCCATCATAACCGACTGGCTGCCGGCCGAACATATTAAAGCGCAGAATGCTCCAACAAACAGTTACACTCTGGGGCTGGCGCGAAAATCGCGCCAGCATCCGCCGCTGCAGGATGATCCTCAGAGGCTGGCGAGCTTGCCCAGGTCCTTGGCGACCAGGTAATAGAAGGTCACACGGCTCTTGGTGTTGTCGGCCTCCATCGCCTTGCAGGTCTTTTCGATGGCCGCGTCCGCCTTGCTGCCGTCGGCGATGCCGAGCTTTTTGGCAACCCAGTTGGCCTTGACGCGATCGAGTTCCTTGGGATCCGTGCAGGACACCAGCGAGGAATCCCGATTTCTGAGCGCAATGCCCAAATGCTTCACGATCTTGGCGACCGCGTCGGCATCTGCCGCGGCGTCGTACTTCTTTACGTCTGCGAAATAATCGGCCATCAAATTTCCCCTCGTCGGCGCCACGGGATCCGGTCGATGAGGGTTGTGGCGCGCTGCCGCAAAATGTGCGCTAAGTCGGTAACGCCTCACCGCCGCAAAGCTTCGGTTGAGACCGTTCACAAGTCAAGCCTTCGCGATGCCGTTTGACTCAGCGACAAAGCATCATTGAGGCCTTTCATTTTCCACGATCGGTCCCTATATCTGTTTGGTCGGCTTGACCGACTATGGCGATAAACAGGCGATGAAATAAGCCGTTCGGACCCGGGGGCGGTACCCGGCGCCTCCACCAAAAACCGCTCTTGTTGAAGAGCGGCTTTTGCTGGGGGCGAAATAGGATCGACGAAGGTGTAAAGATCGTACTTTTGCCCGGCATTGTACCACCGTTATCGGGCTAAACTTATAGTTGCCAACGACAACTATGCGGAAGCACGTCTCGCCGCGTAAGCGGTGCGATAGCTTCAATTCAAGCCCTAGTGGTTCGCACTTCTAGGCGGGGTTCGGAGGTACCTGGCAACAGAAACCTCCACTTCTCCCCCTTCGATTTCCCCCTTTCGATATTATGACGGCAGCAGGCTTGTTGGCCGCGCTTCTTGCGCTGCGCCCCGTCGCGAAGCTGTCTTGCTGGCAAGTGCGGGCTGCCGCATTCATCCAAAGGACCAAAAGAATGCAAAACGATTCCGATCGATTCTTCGTGCTGACCGGCGGTCCGGGTTCCGGCAAGACCACATTGATCGAAGCCTTGCGGACGGCCGGCCTCGCCACCTCGCCCGAAGCCGGACGCAGCATTATCCGCGACCAATCGGCGATAGGCGGCCTTGCCCTGCCCTGGCAAGATCCGGCACTGTTCGCCGAACTGATGCTGTCCTGGGAAATGCGTTCGTATCACGCAGCGCTCGAACAGAACGGCCCCGTCTTCTTCGATCGCGGCGTGCCGGACACCCTTGGCTATATCAGGCTAACTGGCCTGCCGGTGCCCGGCCACGTCAGGAATGCCGCCGAACGCTTCCGCTACGCCAGTCATGTCTTCATCGCACCACCTTGGCCGGAGATCTTTCGGCAGGACAGCGAGCGAAAGCAGACCCTCGACGAGGCCGAACGCACCTATCATGCGCTCACCAGTGTCTACACGGAATTGGGCTACGAGCTGATCCCGTTGCCCTTGGCGCCGGTCGAGGCGCGACTCCGATTTATCTTCGCCGAGGCAGGCTTGTAGCTTGATCTCAGACGTTAAAAAGGCCGGGAATGACCGGCCTTTTTCTGTCGTCGATAGCGATTGCTTTATTCGGCGGGCGCTTCGACAACCTCTCGACCACGACCGAGCGTCACCTTGGCCAGCGTGAAGGAGATCACCGCGCAAAGCGTGATGCCGGCCACCATCGGCAGCGGTGTGCCGTCGAAGAACACCCCGGCGATGCCCATGGCGACCGCACCGATGGCGAAGTGCAGCGTGCCCATCAGCGCCGAGGCCGTGCCGGCGATCGCGCCATGCTCTTCCATGGCCAGCACCGAAGTCGTCGGGATCACCAGGCCGAGGAACCCGTAGCCGACGAACAGCAGCGCCGCCATCACGTCGAGCCGGTCGACGCCGGACGCCATCACGGCGAACAGGACCACCATCGTCGTCGCATAGCCGACCACCGCGACCCGCACCACGGGCCTTAGCCCGAACCGTTCCGACAGCACCCCCGTCAACTGCGACATGCCGATGAAGGCGACCGCGTTGATCGAGAAGAACACGCTGTAGACCGACGGCGATAGCCCGTAATGGTCGATCAGGATGAAAGAGGAGCTCGATAGATAGACGAAGAAGCTGGCGATCCCGAAGCCGCCGATAGACGCCAGGCCAAGGAAGTTGCGGTCGCCCATCAGGAAGCGATAGGCGGAGAGCGCGGTGCCAAACGAACTGCCTGCGCGCGCCTCGACCGGCCGCGTCTCCTTGAGCGAGGTCGCCAGCAGGATGGTGGCGAGCACCGCCCCCCCCG
>NZ_RZTA01000055.1:0-38227 GCF_004023115.1 Mesorhizobium sp. M6A.T.Cr.TU.017.01.1.1 | reverse complement strand
TCCATCGGTGCCCGCCATTCGAAGGCGTCGAGCCTGCCGGTGATCGGCGACACCGGCGCCCATCGTTCGGAGACGAGGCCGTCGGCAACCCAGGCCGGATCGCGCGGTGCACGCACCGCCTTGGACAGAAGCTGCCGCACCTTGCCCTGATCGCCGGTCTCGGCCTCCTCGATGTCGGCCAGAAGCAGATAGGCGCCTTCGCGGCGATCCATGCGAATGGCTGCCTCGGCCTCCTGGCGGGCGGTCTTGTAATCTTGCGCATCGAGCGCGGCGCGCGCCACCGTCAGCGAGGATTCGGCGTGGTTCTTCTTCATCTCCTGCAGCTTCTTCGCCCGGTTCAGACGGTCGAGGACAGCATCGGCAGGCCGGGCGTGGGTGTAAAGCTCGGCGATCTCCGGATGCGGCTCGGCTTTCCACGCCGCTTCGAGGATCTTCGCGCCCTTGCGCACATCGTTCTGCCTGAACAGCAGTTTGGCTGCGACGACCGCCGCCGGCGCGAAATCCGGCCGCAGTCGATTGGCCTCGAGAGCAGCGGTTTTGGCGGCATTGGGATCGCTGTCGATCAGCGCCTGTGCCTTGGCGGTGAGCAGCACAGCGCGGCGCCGGTTGGCGGCGTCGCGCTCGATCTGGCGCGTCGATTTCTGCGCCTCGACCAATTTCAGCGCGCTGTCCCAGTCGCCGCGCCCGGTCAGGTCTTCCAGCGTCGATTCAGCGGCCCAGGCCAGCTGCGGCGCCATCGCCGCGGCGCGGCCGGCATAGTGGCGCGCCGCGTTGCGATCGCCGAGGCGTTCGGCCTCGAGATAAAGCCCGCGCAGGCCAAGCAGCCGCATTTCGGGATCGTCGAGCATGGTCTCGAACTTTTCGCGGGCGCCCTCGTGGTCGCCTTCGAGCAGCGAGGCTTGCGCCTCCAGCAGCTGGATCAACGGCTCCTGGTCAGAGCGGATCAGCTTTGCCGCTTCCTTGGTCTTCTTGCGGGCGAGTGCTCCGTCACCGGCGCCGGCGGCGATCATGCCGGTCGATAGCGCCTGATAGCCACGGTCGCGGCGGCGCACGCGGAAATAGCGCGAGATGGTGTAGGGGCTGTTCCACAGTGCCTTGATCAGCCACCAGACGATCATCACCGCGGCAACCACGGCGACGACCGCCACCGCCGCCACCATCAGGCTGACCTGGTATTGATAGCCGCTGAAGGTGACGACCATCTCGCCCGGCCGGTCGGCCAGCCAGGCGAAACCCAGCCCGAGCGCGAAAACGACGGCGAGGAAAAGCAGAATGCGAATCATCGGGTTTTCCTCACGCCTTCATCGCACCAGCGATCAACGCGTCGACCTGTGTCTCGACCTCGATCCGCGCCTTCAGTTTGCCGGCAAAGTCGGCGCCGGCGGCCTTCACCGCCTCGGGCAGTGTATCGTATTCACTGAGCGCCTTGGCGTAGTCGCCCTGGCTGACCGCCACCTCCATGCGCGCGACGGTTTCCGGTGCGCCGGCGCCTTCGACGGCACCGATCGGCCTGACTTTGACCAGTGATTCGGCGCTCGACAAAAGGTTCTGCAGGAAGCCGGCATTCTGGTCGACGGGCTCGGAGGCAGCGACCATGGCATTGGCCGCGGCGGGCACTTCGGCGGCGATCTCGGCACGGGTCGAAACGCCCTTTTCGGCGTAGGGACGCAAGGTTGCGATCTCCGGTGCGCCCGGTGAAATCGCCGCAAACGTTTCGAGTTCGGCGGCGAACGGCGCACCGCCGTCGAGTGCTGCCTTCAGCGCTGAAGCGGCGATGGCGAGCGCGATCTTCGGCTGTCCCGCCTGTGCCTCGACCTTGCCGGAAAGCTGCGACACTGACTGTTCCAGCGCCGCAAGCCGGCCTTCCTGCGCCGATGCCGCCTCACCGGCGGATTTCACCGCCGCGTCGAGCCCGGCCAGCTTTTCGTTGAGCGGCCCGAGATCGACCGGCGCCGTGTTGCCTGCCTGACCAAGGGCAGCAACAGTCGTCTCGATCTGCCTGACTTTGTCGCCAAGGGCAGCAAGCCCGGCAGTGTCGCCGGCCCCACCCTGCTCGACCGCCGATTTCAGCGCCGCGACATCCGTCTTGACCTGATCCAGGGCCGACGACAAGCCGTCCACCTTGGCCGACGCATCATTGTTGCCGGCTGTGTCCTTGAGCCCGGCAATCTCGCTCTTCAGCGAAGCGATTTCGCCATTGACGCCATCGAGCGACACGCCGCCCGAACCCGGCGCGCCGAGCAGGCCGGCAAACTGCAGCCCTCCGGCGGCGGCGAGCGCGATGACGCCGCCGACAATGCCGGCAGCGATGCCGTTGATGCCGCCACGCCTCGGCTGTGCTGCCATGCCTTCATCCCCTGCCTGGGCTTCCTTCGGCGCTCCTTTGGCCCCCATCCCGCTGGCTTTGGCAGATGCGTCGTCGAAGCTGTAGTCGAAGGCCCGTTTCGCCGATGCGTCTGAGCCGGCCGGATAAGTCGGTTTGGGTCCTTCAGGACCTTTGGTGCCGCCCTCTGCCGGCTCTTCCGGACCGGCGGGCGGGGCCGCATCGGCATGTTCCCACGGCTCGATGTCGGTCTGGTCGGCATGCATGGGTTCTTCAGGCGCACCCGGCTGCGACGCGTTCGCCGCCTCCTCCGCTTTCGCCTCGTCGGTCCGCCCGTTGGCGGCATTCTCGTCGGCAACGCGCGAGACGGCCCCGGGTTCGAGCTCGATGGTCACAGGCTCGCGACGGCTTTTCGAATGCCGCATCTTCGGCGTCTTGACCATGCTTGGGCTCCGCAAAATTCGCTTCGGGATGGTTCAGAAAGGGTCTAGCACATCACCAAGCGGTGAAAAGGGGCGGCGTGATGACACGGGGTCAACGCCACGTCCGCAAAAGTTCCAGCAACGCCTCCTCGCTGGGCTCCGGCGCAACCCGGAGCTTTTCTGAGGCGACAGCCTCCAAGGCTGCGGCGATACGTCCGGACAGGACGAAAAACCATGTCTCTTCAAAAAGACCACGCAGCGCCGGCCGGCCAGCCAGGGCCTGCATCGCTGTCGCCGCCTTGGCCGAATAAAGAAGCACCGCTTCAACCGGCTGGCCGGACAGGCATGCAAGGATTGCGGCGTCCGAATGGTCCAGGGTGACTGTGTCGTAGGTCTCGATGGCGCGGACGGCGACACAAGCGGCCTTCAGCCGCGCCTCGAACGCCGGAAACCGCACGCGTCCACACAGATAGATGATCGTCTTTGCCATGAAGCCGCCGGCAAGCGCATCCGCCAGCGCCTCGGCATCGCCGGGGCCTTCGCTGACGGACAAGAATCCCGCAGCGCGGGCCGCTTCTGCCGTCCTTCTGCCGACGGCATGGCAGGGCAAAGCGGCGAGCGCCGCGATAATTTCCCTCGGCGCATGGCGCACGGCATTGGCGCTGGTGACCGCAACGGCCACGGCATTGTTTGCGACCCCCTCCACGTCGACGGGCAGAGCCACCGTTTCGGTCAATGGCAGCGGGATCGGCTTAAACCCCCGGTCCTCAAGCCGCCGCATTGTGCGCGAGGCGCCCGGTTCCGGCCTCGTCACCAGGACGCGAACCATGTCAGGCCCAGCCGTCGAAGAATTTTTCGCCGGCCTTGGCCCGCACGGTCCTAGCAGCTTCGTTGCCGATGCGGGCGGCATCTTGCGCCGGGCCTTCCGCCTCGACCTCATGTGATTGCGTGCCGTCCGGCGAGATGATCAGCCCAGCGAAGAAGACGGTTCCGTTGGCGATGACCGCATGGCCGGCGATCGGCGTGCGGCACGACCCGTCGAGCGCCGCCAGGAAGGCGCGCTCGCAGGCCAGAGCCTGTCCGGTCGGCACGTCATGGATTGCCGTCAGCATCCTTTCCACATCGCGGTCGCCGATACGGCTTTCGATGCAGATGGCACCTTGCCCGGGCGCCGGCGGAAAGGTGTCGAGCGGCATCAGGTCGGTGACGACATGCTCCAGGGCAAGCCGCTTCAGCCCGGCATAGGCGAGGATGGTGCCGTCGGCGATGCCCTCGTCGAGCTTGCGCAGCCGCGTCTGCACATTGCCGCGGAACATCACCACGTCGAGGTCCGGCCGCATGCGCCGAATCAATGCCTGACGCCTGAGCGACGACGAGCCGACCTTCGCGCCCTGCGGCAGTCCGGCGATTGTCTTCGCCGCTTTGCCGACGAAAGCGTCGCGGGCATCCTCGCGCGGCAGGAAGGCGGACAGCTCCAGCCCGTCGGGCAACACCGTCGGCATGTCTTTCGACGAATGCACGGCGATGTCGATACGGCGCGCCAGCAGCGCTTCCTCGATCTCCTTGGTGAACAGCCCTTTGCCGCCGGCTTCCGACAGCGGCCGGTCCTGGATGCGGTCGCCACTGGTCGAGATGACAACCACCTCGAACGCCTCAACCGGCATGCCATGCGCGGCCATTAGCCGCGCCTGCGTTTCATGCGCCTGCGCCAGCGCCAGCGGGCTGCCGCGTGTTCCGATTTTCAAGGTTGTTTGCATGGCGCGCGGTCCGTGATAACCCGGCCAGAACATTTCAGGCGAGGGCTTTGCCGGGCCTTCTCCTACCGGGGAAAGCCCGGTTGTACAATCTTCTAGGGACAGCGACGAATTGATCCGCGTTCTGGGCATTGAGACGAGTTGCGACGAGACCGCCGCCAGCGTGGTGACGCTGGATGGCGGCGGCGCACCCAAAATCCTGTCCGATATCGTGCTCAGCCAGATCGAGGAGCATGCCGCCTTCGGCGGCGTCGTGCCGGAAATCGCCGCACGTGCCCATGTCGAGGCGCTGGACGGCATCATCGAGGCAGCGCTGGCCGATTCGGGCGTCGATCTCGCCGACATCGACGCGATCGCCGCGACCGCCGGCCCCGGCCTCGTCGGCGGGCTGATCGTCGGCCTGATGACGGCGAAAGCCATTGCCGCGGCCGCAAACAAGCCGCTGATCGCCATCAACCACCTCGAAGGCCACGCGCTGACCGCGCGGCTGACAGACGGTCTCGATTTTCCCTACCTGTTGCTGCTGGTGTCCGGCGGTCACACGCAGATCGTCGCCGTGCGTGGCGTCGGCGACTATCAGCGCTGGGCGACAACCATCGACGATGCGCTCGGCGAAGCCTTCGATAAGACGGCCAAGATGCTTGGCCTGCCCTATCCCGGCGGACCGAATGTCGAGAAGGTGGCGGCGACCGGCGACGCCACGCGCTTCGCCTTCCCGCGGCCGATGAAGGGCTCGGCGCAGCCCGATTTCTCCTTTTCCGGGTTGAAGACCGCCGTGCGCCAGGCAGCGACGGCCATCGCCCCATTGAGCGACCAGGACGTCGCCGACATCTGCGCCTCATTCCAGGCGGCAGTGGCGGATGCGCTGGATGATCGTGTTTCGAGAGCGCTGAACCGATTCCGTCAGGAGTTTCCAGGCGAGGCGAAACCTGCGCTCGTTGTCGCCGGCGGTGTCGCTGCCAACCGGACGATCAAGGCGACGCTGGAAGCCTTGTGCGAAAAAGCCGGCTTTGCTTTCGTCGCGCCGCCGCTCAAACTCTGCACCGACAATGCGGCGATGATCGCCTGGGCCGGCATCGAGCGGCTGCGCGCCGGCATCGCGGGTGAAAACACCGCCGATTTCGTGCCGCGCTCGCGCTGGCCGCTGGACAGCATCTCCGCCCCGATGGTCGGCTCGGGCCGGCGTGGAGCCAAGGCATGACCGGCGGCGAGGACAGGGCGCCAAGCGGCTGGCGCGTCGCGGTGCTTGGCGGCGGCGCCTGGGGCACGGCGCTGGCGCTGGCCATGCTGCGAGCCGGTCATTTCGTCCGCCTCTATGCGCGCGACCCGGAGACCGTCGCCGCGATCGACCGTGGCGAAAATCCGCGCTATCTGCCGGGCATCGCGCTCCAGGCCGGTATCGTGGCAACGAGCGACATCGAGGCCGCGCTCGACGGCGCCGACTGCGTGCTGGCGGTGGCGCCGGCGCAGTCGCTGCGCGCCATGCTGGCGACCGCGAAGACCCATATGCCGAAAGACGTCCCGCTGGTCCTCTGCGCCAAGGGCATCGAGCGCGACACTGGCGCGCTGCTGTCGGCGATAGTCGAAGAGATTCTGCCTGAAAACCCGGTTGCCGCCCTGTCCGGCCCGAGCTTCGCCACCGACGTTGCCAGGGGCCTGCCGACGGCCGTGGTGGTCGCGGCCCGCAACGAGGGTCTGGCGGCCGATCTTGCCGCCCGCTTCTCCGCGCAGAACCTGCGCTGCTATTCGAGCGACGATCTCATCGGCGTCGAGATCGGTGGCGCGCTGAAGAACGTCTTCGCCATTGCCGCCGGCGCGGTCACCGGCGCCGGGCTCGGCGCCAGCGCCCAGGCCGCCATGGTGACGCGCGGCTTTGTCGAATTGCGTCGCATCGGTGCTGCGTTCGGCGCCAGACCGGAAACGCTGATGGGGCTTTCCGGCCTCGGCGACCTGCTGCTCACCTGCTCGTCCGCCCAGTCGCGCAATTTCGCCTACGGGCTGGCGCTGGGGCAAGGCAAGCCGCTTGCCGGGCTGCCCTTGGCCGAAGGCGTGCCGACGGCAGCGATCGCCGCCCGCATCGCCGCCGAGCGTCGGATCGACGCGCCAATCATCACCGCCGTCGCCGCCATATTGGACGGCACGATCACCATTCGCCAGGCTGTGTCGGCGCTGATGACAAGGCCGCTGAAGACCGAAACCGATGTTTAGAGCGACGTGCGTCCGCTTGGACGCACAAAGTACGCTCTAACAACTTTGAACCTGCGCATCGTGCTTTCCGAAAATCGATTCCGATTTTCGGGCCGATGCGATAAATCTCGAACAATCCGGAGATCGAAAAATGCTGTTTGCGTTGATTTGCAAGGACAAGCCTGAAAACCTGCAGGTGCGGCTCGATACGCGGCCCGAGCATATTGCCTTCCTGGAAAGATTGAACGGCGAGAAGAAGCTGGCCTTCGCCGGTCCGTTCCTCGACGCCGACGGCAAGCCGAACGGCAGCCTCGTCGTGGTCGAGGCGCCCGATCTGGCCGCGGCACAAGCCCTGTCGGCGGCAGACCCCTACGCCAAGGCCGGGCTGTTCGAAAGCGTCGAAATCAGGCAATGGAACTGGACCTTCAACAAGCCGGCGAGCGCATGACCCCGAAAATCGGAATCGATTTTCGCTGGGGATCATGCGCAAAATCAAAGTGCTGCAGCGTCCTTTGCGCGTCTGAAAGACGCGCGGCGCTGTAGCTGATTTCCAGCCTTCAGGAGGAGCAAAAACGATGAACTACTGGCTGTTCAAATCGGAACCCTCGGTCTTCTCCTTCGAAGCGCTGAAGGCGAAGGGCAAGGCCGGCACGCAATGGGACGGCGTGCGCAACTATGCGGCGCGCAACAACATGAAGGCGATGCAGATCGGCGATCTCGGCTTCTTCTACCATTCCAACGACGGGCTCGACGTGGTCGGCATCGCCGAGGTCTGCGCGCTGGCCCATCAGGACAGCACTACCGACGATCCGCGTTGGGAATGCGTCGATATTCGCGCCGTCAAGGATATGCCGGAGCCGGTGACACTGGAACAGGCCAAGGCCAATCCCAAGCTTGCCGAGATGGCACTGGTCCGCCTCGGACGGCTTTCCGTGCAGCCGGTGACGCCGGCCGAATGGAAAGAGGTCTGCCGCATGGGCGGCCTGACGCCGGCGCCGTGACGGCGCTGGCGCCGAACAGCGCGAAAAACTTTATCCTCGACAACACGACGCTGATGGCGCCGCCGCATGTGCCGGAGATCCTGCTGCATCTGGCCGACGAGGCGCATGATCTGTGGCAGCGGACCGAGGACGAACTGGCCGAAATCGGCCTGCCACCGCCCTTCTGGGCCTTCGCCTGGGCTGGCGGCCAGGGCCTTGCCCGCTATATCCTCGACAATCCGTCTGATGTTCACGGCAAGCGCGTTCTGGACTTTGCCTCCGGTTCCGGCCTTGTCGCCATTGCCGCAGCGAAAGCCGGCGCGGCGGAGGTGATCGCCGCCGACATCGACCCGTTCTGCGCGACCGCGATCCGCCTCAACGCCGAGGCCAATAATGTCCGGATCAAATTCCTCGGCTCGGATTGCATCGGAACCAATGCGGGCTGGGATGTGGTTCTGGCCGGCGACGTCTTCTACGACAGATCCTTTGCCGACAGGCTGATGCCGTGGTTCGCAACACTGAAGTCGCGCGGCGCCGACATCCTCGTTGGCGATCCCGGCCGCTCCTATCTGCCGAAGACCGGGTTGGAACCGCTTGCCGTCTACGAAGTGGCGGTGACCCGGGCGCTGGAGGATTCCCTGGTCAAGCGCACGACCGTCTGGCGCTTTGCTTGACGACACGGCCGAACGGGCGTTCCATCACGCATCGATTTTGAGAATACGCATGTCGTTGTCCCAAAACCGCTGGGCACCCTCGGGTCAGGCCCGAGGGCAGGCTTTTGGGCGACATGCTTCCGGGGGAGGGAAATCATGGATTTTTCAGCAGTGAACTGGCTGGCGGTGATCATCGCCGCCGTAGTGGCGTGGTTGTTCGGCGCTGCCTGGTACATGGGCTTGAGCAAGCCCTGGCTCAAGGCCGCCAAGCTTGATCCGGCGACCATGAGCAAATCGCCGTTGCCCTTCGTCATCAGCTTCATCGCGGAAATTGTCATGGCGCTCGTCATGTCCCTGGTCATCGGAGCGATGACCGGCGGCGAACCGAGCCTCATTGCCGGGCTGGTCTTCGGCTTCGTTCTCTGGCTGGGATTCGTCGCCACGACGCTTTCCGTCAATCATCGTTACGAAGGTTTCGGCTGGGACCTGACCATCATAGACTGCGGCCACTGGCTTGGCGTGCTGCTCATCATTGGCGCGGTGATCGGCTGGTTTGGAGCAGCGGCGGCTTGAGCTAAGGATCGATCGTCAGGTCGGCGTCTTCGCGACTTCGTCGAGAAGCCATTCGCGAAAGGCGACGATGCGCGGGTCGTACGCCGCACTTTTTGGATAGACCAGGAAATAGGCGAATTCGGGCGCAACCTTGATGCCCAGTTCAAATGGTCGCACCAGCCTGCCCTCGGAAAGGTCGTTTGCCACCATGGCGAAATCGGCGAGCGCGACGGCATTGCCGTCGAGCGCAGCCTGAACGACATCCGAGGACGTGCCGAAGACCATCGTTCGGCTGTCGTCGAAATCGTCGACGCCCGCCGCTGCCATCCACATGCGCCAATTCGGCCATGTCACACCCTGGCGCGCCCACTCGATGTGGGCAAGCGTGTGGTGAAACAGGTCGCGCGGCTCCTTCAGCGGCGGCCCCGCCCGCAGCAACGCCGGGCTGCAGACAGGAATGATGACGTTTTCGAACAGCCGGTCGGCGCAAAGTCCCGGATATTTCCCGGCGCCGAAGCGGATGCCGATATCGACATCGTCGAGATCGAAGTCGCGCACCTCATAGCTGATGTCGAAGCGGAGCTCGATGTCGGGCTGATGCTTGCGAAACCCGTCGACGCGCCGCATCAGCCATTTTGTCGCGAACTGTGCGTCGAGAGTGACTTTCAGCAGCGCCGTTCCACGCGCCACCTTGTGCGCCCGTGAGACGGCCCGGCCAAGCAGGTCGAGCGCGTCGGTCGCGGCCTCGAACAGCACCGCGCCCGCTTCCGTCAGCCGGATGGTGCGGCTGGTGCGCGTGAACAGAACGATGCCGAGCTGATCCTCGATTTCCTTGATCTGGTGGCTGACCGCGGCCGGCGTCAGGCCGAGCTCGTCTGCGGCGCGGGTGAAATTGAGGTGCCGGGCCGCCGCTTCCAGCGTCCGCAGTGCACGAGTTCCAGGCAGCAGGCGCGCCATCAGCGCGGAATGATTTTTGGCAGGATCATTGCCCTTGATCCACAAATTAAACTTGATGATCTGGAAAAAACTACTCGTTTCCCTCTTAGATTTCAATCCGGCATGATGTGACCATCGATAAACTATCAAACCGGATTTGATGTCCGGATGGAACGGATCACGTCATGTCACACATTGCTTTGAAGTCTCCAGCTGCCGGACCAACCTGGCTGCGCGCAGCAGTTGAATGGTTCCACGACGCGAGAATCGCGATCAACCTCCCGCAAGAGCCCGGCCTGCCGCGTGAAAATGTCGAGGACCTCTCGGACCGCCAACTGCGCGACATCGGCGCCGAGCGGAAGGATGTCGCCCGCGCCATGGATCAGGAACTAGGCCGGCTCGGCCTGCTCGACATCGGCTGGCAGAAGCCGAAACGGTAGGGGAGTAAGGGAGCAAGGCAATAGGGCAGTGGGGAAAAGTGAGGCGGCGCGAACGCGCATATCGGCTGACAACTTCCTACTCCCCTACTCCCCTATTCCCCTATCGTACCACCCTCACCACCGTACGGTCCGACAGCAGCGGCAACAGCCGGGCCATCGTGCGTGCCGTCACCGCGACGCAGCCTTGCGTCGGCGTGAAGCCGGGGCGCGCCAGGTGAAAGAAGATCGCGCTGCCGCGCCCGCGGCGGCGCGGCGCAATGTTCCAGTCCAGCACCAGGCAGGCGTCGTAGAGCCGGTCGGCGCGCAGCATCCGCTCGTGGCTGGCGCCATAGGGAATCCTGACCGGACGGTTATAGTTGCGGTCCTCAGGCACCTCGCACCAGCCGAGATCTGGGCCGATCGGCGCCATCGCCAGCCGGGTTTTGCGGCCCTCGGAAAAATGATCGTTACGGAAATATCCCGACAGGATCCGCATCGAGCCAAGTGGCGTGGCGCCGTCGCCTTCGCGCTTGCCGGCCGATATGCCGCCGCGTCCCAGCGCACATGAAAACACCAGTTTGCCAGCCTGCAGGAACCCCTGGCTGGCGTGGCCGGGTCTTGCGCGCACCGTGAGAACACGAAGCCCTTTTCGCAAAAATGCGCTCGCCTCATTGCACGCGCGTTTTTTCTTGTATGATCGTGCCACGGAACAAATCACTGTGATCGGCTGTTGTGCCGGTCAGCTTCCGCATAAACAGGCAGCGGTCAACTGAATTTTCTTTTCAAAACAACGGATTGATCCATGACTTCACGCACCATTCTGATCGTCGATGACGATGACGACCTGCGCGGCACGCTCGTCGAGCAATTGTCTCTCTATGAGGAATTCGACGTCCTGCAGGAATCAACCGCCGCCAAAGGCGTCGCCACGGCCCGCGGCGGCCTCATCGATCTGCTCATCATGGATGTCGGCCTGCCCGACATGGATGGCCGGGAGGCAGTGAAGATACTGCGCAAGGGCGGCTACAAGTCGCCCATCATCATGCTGACTGGACACGACACCGATTCCGACACGATTCTCGGCCTCGAAGCCGGCGCCAACGACTATGTGACCAAGCCGTTCCGCTTCGCTGTTCTCTTAGCCCGCATTCGTGCGCAGCTTCGCCAGCATGAGCAGAGCGAAGACGCCACCTTTTCGGTCGGCCCGTACACTTTCAAGCCCAGCCAGAAGCTTTTGATCGACCAGCGCGGCGCCAAGGTGCGGCTGACCGAAAAGGAGGCCTCGATCATCAAGTATCTCTACCGCGCCGACCAGAAGGTGGTGACGCGCGACGTGCTGCTCGAGGAAGTGTGGGGCTACAATTCCGGCGTCACCACGCACACGCTGGAAACCCATGTCTATCGGCTGCGCCAGAAGATCGAGCGCGATCCTTCCAATGCGGAAATTCTTGTGACAGAAAGCGGCGGCTACAAGCTGGTTCCTTAAACATTTAATTATCCAATGAGCGGTCGGGGCGGGGCCGCTTTCGGGTACGATCCTGAGACTGGAGGTGGTTCTGGATCGGACTCGCTGATGCATCGGCCCAAAAATCGGAATCGATTTTTTGGAAAGCACGGTGCGTCGATTTCAAGCGTTTAGAGCGTCCTTTGCGCATCCAAAGGGACGCTCGGCGCTCTAAGGGAGGGATTGGACTGACCGTTCGGGGACATAGCTAGATGGCGTTGGATGACGACATCCGCATCCTGTCCACCGTGAGGCTCTTCGAGGGCTTCACGGACGAACAGTTGCGTCTGCTCGCCTTTGGCGCGGAAACCACAAGGCTGCAGGCCGACCACAAGCTTTACCGCGAGGACGACGAGGCCGATTGCGCGTATATCGTGGTCAGCGGGCGCATCGTGCTGTATCGCGAGCAGAATGGCGACCGCGTCCCGATAGGCACGGCCGGCCCCGGCACGACGCTCAGCGAACTGGCGCTGATCGCCGACACCAACCGGCTGACCAGCGCATCCGCCGAGATCGATTCGGAAGTGCTGCGGCTCAGCCGCAAGATGTTCCGCCGCATCCTGGAGGAATATCCCGATATCGCGGTCCATCTGCACCAGCGCATTTCCGAGGATTTTCAGGCAATGATCCGCCGCATCGAAGAGCTGGCGTCGCGCTTCGACAGTTGAGCGGGCAACGGTAGTTCGGAACTTCTGAAACGCCGACGGGACAGAGGGGACGCGCTACAGGCGGCAGTCCACACTACTCTAAATCGAACCGGGCGATCACCGGCACATGGTCCGACGGCCGTTCCCAGCCGCGCGCCAGCCGCAGGATCTCATAGCCGGCAAAGCTCGGCACCAGATTGGGCGACGACCAGACATGGTCGAGCCGCCGGCCGCGATCCGACGCTTCCCAGTCCTGCGCGCGATAGCTCCACCAGGTGTAGAGCTTCTGCTCATAAGGCACGTTGAGCCGCATCAGGTCGACCCAGTCGCCGGCGAGCCGCATCGCCTCGAAATTTTCCGTCTCGACCGGCGTATGGCTGACCACTTTCAAGAGCTGCTTGTGCGACCAGACATCGTGCTCGAGCGGCGCGATGTTGAGGTCGCCGACCAGGATCGAGCCGGAGACCTCGTCATGCTCGGCGCGGATGGCGTTCATTTCGGCGACGAAATCCAGCTTGTGCCTGAACTTGCGGTTGATCTCCGGATCGGGCTCGTCGCCGCCGGCCGGAACGTAGAAATTGTGCAGCAGGATCGCCTTGCCGCCGGCCCGCACGGTGACCGACAGATGCCGGCAATCCTCGATCTCGCAGAACCGACGCTTTTCGACGATCTCGATCGGCCGCCGGGCCACCGTCGCCACGCCGTGATAGCCCTTCTGGCCGTGGAAGGCGATATGCTCGTAGCCGAGCTTGCGGAACGCCTTCTCGGGAAACAGCTCGTCCGGAACTTTGGTTTCCTGCAGGCAGAGCACATCCGGCGCCTGTTCCCTAAGCAGGCGTTCGACGATCGGCATGCGCAGGCGGACGGAATTGATGTTCCAGGTGGCGATGGAAAAGGACATGCACAGGATCCGGGGACAGCGCATGGCCGCCAGAGGCAAACGCCTTTGGCGAGTCATGCGCCCATGAGAGAGTCGGGCCAGAACCTGCCAGCCGCGAGCTTCAAAAACAAGCCGGGCCGCGCCTGGCAAGGCACGGCCCATGACTTTGCACAGCCATCGAAAAAAACCGCGTCCAAGGTATGTTGAGATTCAGGTCAGGCCGAGCCGAGAATGGTGGGTTCCGAGAACCGGAGCGGAGCGTACTTAAAGTACGTGAGCACCGGAAGCGCAGGAAACCGCCGTTCGCAGGCCGGCCTCACCTGAATAACTGCGGACCCTACCGCGACTTGGTGTTCAGTTCCCGGTTAGCCGTATAGTCGATGGCAAAAGTGTCGGGGGCAAAGCTTACGCCTTCCCTGACGTTGAAGATCATCACCGTCGTGTCCTTGCCTTGCGCGTCGGTGATCGTCCACTGGCGCAATTCGTAGGATTTCGGATCGAACATCATGGTGATCTTCGAGCTGCCGAACACGGATTTGTCGGCAAGCTGGATGGTGGTGACGTCGTTCTCTTCCTTGACGCTTTTGACGCGGCCGCCGGAGAGGTCGATCTTGGTGTCGAGGAGCAGCTTGAGCGGCGTCTTCGACAACGGGTAGAGATCGGACGTTTTCAGCCGCTTGTTGAGGATGACCACCGACCTGCCGTCGGAAATCACCCTGAAATTCGACGTCCCGTCATAGTTGAAGCGGATCTTGCCCGGCCGTTCCAGAAAGAACTTGCCGCCGGTCTGCTCGCCCTTGGGTCCGAACTGCACGAACTCGCCGGCCATCGATTTGACCGAGGAAAAATGGTCGGCGATCTTCTGCGCGGTGGCTGGCACCGCCGCTTGCGCCGACGCCAGCAACTGGACCCCGGGCACGACATTGATGGCCGCAGCACCTGCCAGGACCAGGCCGAGGCCAAGCAACTGGCGGCGGGTCGGGGCAAAATCGCTGATCGTGGCGAAAGAAGAGTTTTTCATGCCGGTCACTCTCGTCTGGTTTATCTGTTGTCGCAGTGTTTGGCCCCCCAGTTGGGCTTAAGTTTGGCGGGCGAACAGCGCTTGGTCGTTGCAACGCGCCAAAAGGTTCAAAGTTGCCGCCCGTCTAGGTTGTGGCGGGCAGGTCTGCCGGTTGTTGCCGGCCTGATCAGAACTTGTCGTCCTCCGTCGGCACCAGAATCTCGCGTTTTCCGGCATGGTTGGCCGGGCCGACAATGCCTTCCTTCTCCATCTTCTCGATGATCGAGGCGGCGCGGTTGTAGCCGATGCCGAGCCGGCGCTGGATGTAGCTGGTCGAGGCCTTGCCGTCGCGCAGCACCACCGAAACCGCCTGATCGTAGGGATCGTCGGAATCCTCGAAATTGCCGCTGCCACCGCCGCCGGAGCTACCTTTGCCCGACGGCTCGTCTTCCTCGTCGTCATCCTCGGTGATGGCGTCGAGATATTCCGGCACGCCCTGCAGCTTCAGATGCGCGACGATCTTCTCGACCTCGTCATCGGAAACGAAGGGACCGTGGACGCGCTGGATGCGGCCGCCACCGGCCATGTAAAGCATGTCGCCCATGCCGAGCAGCTGTTCGGCGCCCTGCTCGCCCAGGATGGTGCGGCTGTCGATCTTCGACGTCACCTGGAAGGAAATGCGGGTCGGGAAGTTGGCCTTGATCGTGCCGGTGATGACGTCGACCGACGGCCGCTGTGTCGCCATGATGACGTGGATGCCGGCGGCACGCGCCATCTGCGCCAGGCGCTGCACTGCGCCTTCGATGTCCTTGCCGGCGACCATCATCAGGTCGGCCATCTCATCGATGATGACGACGATGTAGGGCATCGGCTCGAGATCGAGGTTTTCCGTCTCATAAATGGCTTCGCCGGTCTGCCGGTCGAAACCGGTCTGCACGGTGCGCGAGATCTTCTCGCCTTTCTTCTCCGCCTGCTGCACCCGCGCATTGAAACCGTCGATGTTGCGGACGCCGACCTTCGACATCTTGCGGTAGCGGTCCTCCATCTCGCGCACGGTCCATTTCAGCGCCACCACCGCCTTCTTCGGGTCGGTGACGACAGGCGTCAAAAGATGCGGGATGCCGTCATAGACCGAGAGCTCCAGCATTTTCGGATCGATCATGATCAGTCGGCAGTCCTGAGGCGTCAGCCGGTAGAGCAGCGACAGGATCATGGTGTTGATGGCGACCGACTTGCCCGAACCGGTGGTGCCGGCGACCAGCACGTGCGGCATCTTGGCGATGTCGACGATGACCGCTTCGCCATTGATGGTCTTGCCGAGCGCCAGTGCCAGCTTGGCTTTGGTGGTCTCGAAATCGCGGCTGGCCATGATCTCCCTGAGATAGACGGTCTCGCGCTTGGCGTTCGGCAGCTCGATGCCGATGGCGTTGCGGCCGGGCACCACGGCGACGCGGCAGGCGATCGCGCTCATCGAGCGGGCGATGTCGTCGGACAGGCCGATGACCCGCGACGATTTGATGCCGGGCGCCGGCTCCAGCTCATAAAGCGTGACGACCGGACCGGGACGGACATGGATGATCTCGCCCTTGACGCCGAAATCCTCCAGCACGCCCTCGAGCAAGCGGGCATTCTGCTCCAGCGCGTCCTTGGACAGGCTGGCGTCGCGCACGACGTTCTTCGGCTCGGACAGGAAATGCAGCGACGGCATTTCGAATGTTTCGGAGCCGATCAGCGACGTCTGCGCTTCGCGCTGGACACGAGCGCCCGGAACGGGCCGGGGCGCCGGCGCCTCGACCCGTGTGGCCGCATCGGAGCGGAACGGCTGCACCTTCACATTGGGCGCGGCGCGGCGCTGGCCCGCGGGCTCCGGCGCAAAATCCATGTCGTCGTCCTCATCGAAGACATCGGCGTCGTCGGGATCGAGCGAGGCACTGCGGTCGTTGACCAGGGCGGCGAAGAATTCCGGCTCGACGCGGGCGCGGCCATCCGGGCTCATCCGCGCTTCGGCGAACTCGGCCGATTCGACCCTCTCGGCAGCGCGGCGCCAGGCGCTGGCGCGCGGTTCCATCTCCGGTTCGAAATCGTCGCGTTCCCGGCGGCGAGCGGCGCGGCGGCGGAGATAGGCGCGCAACGACAGCCACCAATGGGTGATCGCGCCAAGCGCCAGAATGCCCTCGTCGCCTTCATCCTCGTCATTGTCGAAAAGCAGGTCGTCCTGATCCCGGGAATCAGGTGCGGCCTGTTGCTCGAGGACGGCGAAACCGTTCTTGCGTGCAATCAGCGCCGAGCCATAGGCAAACAGCCACAGTGCCGGCGCCGCCAGAAGCACGGCGAGCACGCTGGCGATGAGACCGGTCGGGTAGCCGCCGACGAAGAAACCGGGAATGTTGAGCACCATGTCGCCGAACACGCCGCCGAGACCGGTCGGCAGCGGCCAGGTCTTGGGCGGCACCACGCAGCCGGCCATGGCCGCGGCAAGCACCGCGTAGCCGAACCAGGCGAGCCCGCGCTTCGGCAGCCTGTCGACGCCGCGCGCCGAAAACAGCAGAAATCCCCAGACCACTGCCGGCACCAGCGCCGCGACCGCGGCAAGGCCGAAGAACTGCATGGCAAGGTCGGAGAAGACAGCGCCCACATAGCCCATGGCGTTGGTGACGATGTTATCGGTGGCGTGGGAGAAGCTTGGGTCGGCTACGTTCCAGGTGGCGAGGCTGGCGATACCGAAGGCGACCAGCGCAAACAGGCCGGCGCCGACCAGCCGGCCGACCTGCCGCCGCGCGAATGCCCCGATGCCGTGCCCCGTATCGGCCAGCGCGAGCGGTGCTGAAGCCCCTGAACGCATGCTCTTCCCCGTCTGTCATTGCCCGGCCGGACGCGTGCGCGCAGCTCGGCAGATTCGGGCACCAGACTATCGGCGGGAAGGTTAAGGCAGCATTAACTATAAGGGATTGGGGGAAGTATCTTGCGGCGGGTATCTGGCACGGCATCTGCGCGCAAAAAAGAGGCCCGGAAACGTTCCGGGCCTCAATGCGTGAGCCCTTCTGGAGCGTCACGACGGGATGGGAGGATGCGGGGCGGCCAAGGCCGCCCTAGACAAGGCTTACGGGTGATAGGCCGCTTCGCCGTGCGAGGTGAGGTCGAGCCCTTCACGTTCTGCATCGGCTGTCGGACGCAGGCCCACGATCATATCGACGATCTTGTAGAGGATCGCGCTGCCGATGCCCGACCACAGGACGGTTACCAGGACACCCTTGAACTGCGACCACAGCTGGGTGGCCGTGCCGGCATAGCCGGCGGCGAAGTCGGCTGTCGAATAGTCGACGACGCCGGCGCCGCCAAGGGCGGGATTGACCAGGATGCCGGTGCCGAGCGCGCCGATGATGCCGCCGATGCAGTGGATGCCGAAGACATCAAGGCTATCGTCGTAGCCGAACTTGTTCTTCACGACCGAGACGAAGAAGTAGCAGACGCAGGTGGCGACGATGCCGAGCACGATGACGCCCATCGGTCCGGCAAAACCGGCAGCGGGCGTGACGGCGACAAGGCCGGTAACAGCGCCAGAAACCGCGCCGAGCATGGACGCTTTGCCGCGGAGAAGCGTTTCAAGCACGATCCAGGTCACGGCCGCCGCCGCTGTGGCGACGAAGGTGTTGACCATCGCCAGCACCGCGTAGGCGTTGGCTTCGAGGTTCGAACCGGCGTTGAAACCGAACCAGCCGACCCACAGCAGCGAAGCGCCGACCATGGTCAACGTCATCGAGTGCGGCGCCATGACGTCCTTGTTGTAGCCGATGCGCTTGCCGACCATCAGCGCGCCGACAAGGCCGGCGATGCCCGCATTGATGTGAACGACGGTGCCGCCGGCGAAGTCGATGGCGCCGAAGCTGAAGATGAGCCCTGACGGGTCGCTATAAGCGCTCGGGCCACCCCAGAACCAGACCATATGCGCGATCGGGAAGTAGACGAACGTGACCCAGAGGATGGTGAAAAGGATCACGGCGGAGAACTTGATGCGTTCGGCGAAGGCGCCGACGATCAGGGCGGGCGTGATGCAGGCGAAGCTCATCTGGAAGATGACGAACACCAGCTCAGGAATGGCGACGCCCTTGGTGAAGGTTTCCGACAGCGTCGTCACGTCGACGCCGGCGAGAAACATCTTGGAAAGGCCGCCGATGAAGGCATTGCCGGGGGTGAAGGCAAGGCTGTAGCCGTAGAAAACCCAGACGATCATGACCACGCTGGTGATGGTGAAAACCTGCATCAGCACCGACAGCATATTCTTGGCGCGAACCAGGCCGCCGTAGAAAAGGGCAAGGCCGGGAATGGTCATCAACAGCACCAGAATGGTGGAAATCATCATCCACGTCGTGTCGCCCTTGTCGACGGTAAAGGCCGGCACCGCTGGCGCTGCCGGTGCGGCCGGAGCTGCTTCCTGCGCGAATGCGGCAATCGTGCCTAAGGCTCCAAGTGTGAACGCGCCCAGCAGCGCGGTGCGCGCCGCGGACTTCAAAGTGGAAGGAATATTCATTGAACTCTCCATTGGAATACGTGTCCGCAGCTCAAAGCGCGTCGGTGTCTGTTTCGCCGGTGCGGATGCGCACCGCCTGGTCGATGCCGAAAACGAAGATCTTGCCGTCGCCGATCTGTCCGGTCTTGGCCGCCGCAGTGATGGCTTCGACGGCCTTGTCGACCATGTCCACGCCGACCGCGACTTCGATCTTGATCTTCGGCAGGAAGCTGACCGCGTATTCCGCCCCGCGATAGATTTCCGTGTGTCCCTTCTGACGCCCGTAGCCTTTGACTTCGGTGACGGTCAGGCCCTGGATGCCGACTGCGGTGAGCGCTTCGCGCACCTCGTCGAGCTTGAACGGCTTGATGATTGCCATCACGATTTTCATAAGGTTTCACCCTTTGCTGTTGCGGGTCCCCGCGTTTGCACGACTTCGCCGATCCCCATGAGAGCCGGAGAGTGCCCGCTAGGATTCAAGCTCCGTGCCAATTGCCGAAGCAGGGGGTTAACCTGTTGTTAAATAAGGAATTGGGGAAGGTTTGTCGGCTGACTGTTCATAGTCGCGGCAGCATAGCTGATTAAAAAGTAGGCAATTTTGCGAAATTGCCTATTCGGCAGGCGGCCGCTTGAGCCTGATGAGGCCTTCCTGGGCAACCGAGGCGATCAGCGTGCCGTCGCGGGCAAACAGCGACCCGCGGGTGAACCCCCGCGACCCTTGCGTCGACGGGCTGTCCTGCGTGTAGAGCATCCAGTCGTCGAGCGGATGGCTGCGGTGAAACCACATTGCGTGATCGAGGCTCGCCGCCTGGATGTCGCTGTCGAAAATGGCGCGGCCATGCGCAAAGGTCGAGGTGTCGAGCAGCGTCATATCGGAAAGATAGGCAAGCACGGCCGCCTGCGTGGCGCGATCGGCCGGAACCGGACCGGTCGTGCGGATCCAGATGTTCTGCTTCGGCTCCAGCTTTTCCCGGCTGGTGTAATGCTCCAGCATCACCGGTTTCATCTCGATCGGCCGGTCACGCTCCCAGTAGCGCCTGATGCCGTCTGGGACGGCCTCGCCGAACTTGCCGATCAATTCGCGCTGCGACAGCAATGTGTCGGGCGCCGGCACGTCCTGCGGCATCGGCACCTGATGCTCGAGCCCGACTTCGTCCTGCTGGAACGAGGCTTCCAGCGAAAAGATCGCCTGGCCGTGCTGGACCGCCACGACACGCCGCGTGGTGAAGGAGCCGCCATCGCGGATGCGGTCGACCTGGTAGATGATCGGCACCTTGGTGTCGCCGGGCCGCATGAAATAGCCATGCAGCGAATGCACGTGGCGTTCGGGCTCCACCGTTCGCTGGGCGGCGACCAGCGCCTGGGCGATGGTCTGGCCGCCGAAGATACGCTGCCAATCGAGCTTGGGGCTGCGACCACGGTACAGGTTGTGTTCCAGCTGCTCGAGGTCGAGAATGCTGAGAAGCTCGTCCATGGCCGCCGTCATGTTTCGCGCCCTGTCGTTTTGATTTCGAACTTCGTCCAGCCGCAGAAGTGTTATGGCGGTTTCCGACAGGAATGACGGGCAGTCAAGGCCGGAAAGAAATTTGGCCGGAAAGGAATTTGCCATGGTGGACCGCAAGGCGGATGCAAAAAACCGAACTTCGCTCGACATTCTGGTTGCCGGCGCCGGCTACGTCGGCCTTGCCGCCGCCGTGTCGTTGAAACAGGCGCGGCCGAGCCTCGCCGTCGCTGTCGTCGACGCCGCGCCCGCCGGCGTCTGGCAAAAGGACGGCCGCGCCTCGGCCATCGCCGCTGCCGCTTGCCGCATGCTCGACCAGCTCGGCGTCTGGGCCGAAATCGCGCCGGAGGCGCAGGCGATCACCGAAATGATCGTCACCGATTCGCGCACTTCCGATCCGGTGCGCCCGGTGTTTCTCACCTTCGATGGCGAAGTCGCACCCGGCGAAGCCTTTGCGCATATGGTCGCCAACAGGGATTTGAACGGCGCCTTGCGCCGGCGCGCTGAAAAACTCGGCATCGACATCATCGAAGGCGTCGCAGTCAGTGCCTTCGACGTCAACGGCGCCGGTATCACCGTGCATCTTGCCGACGGCGCGACGCTGAAGGCGCGACTTCTGATCGCTGCCGACGGCGTCAACTCGAAGCTGCGCGACATGGCCGGCATCAGGACGGTGAAATGGGAGTATGGCCAGTCCGGCATCGTCTGCACCGTCGCGCATGAGCGGCCCCACAGCGGCCGCGCCGAGGAGCATTTTTTGCCAGCCGGCCCCTTCGCCACGCTGCCGCTCAAGCCGGACAAGGACGGGACCAACCGCTCGTCGATCGTCTGGGTCGAGCGCTCGGAAGATGCCGAAAAACTGGTCGCCGGCGACGATCTCGTCTTCGAGCATGAGCTGGAACAGCGCTTTGGCCTAAAGCTCGGCGAAATCCATGTCGCCGACAAGCCACGCGCTTGGCCGCTCGGCCTGACGCTTGCCCGCGCCTTCGTCGCGCCGCGTATTGCGCTCGCCGGCGACGCCGCCCATGGCATCCATCCAATCGCCGGCCAGGGCCTCAATCTCGGCTTCAAGGACGTGGCGGCACTGGCTGAAGTGGTGGTCGAGGCCGACCGGCTCGGCCAGGATATTGGCGCGCTCGACGTTCTCGAACGCTACCAGCAGTGGCGGCGCTTCGACACGCTGCAAATGGGCATCACCACCGATGTCCTGAACCGGCTGTTTTCCAATGACATCGGCCCGCTGCGCGCCGTCCGCGACGTCGGCCTCGGCCTCGTCGAACGCATGCCGCGGCTGAAGGATTTCTTTATCCGCCAGGCGTCCGGACTGTCCGGCGACACACCGAAACTGCTCAAGGGCGAGGCGATCTAGCGCCCGGAAGGGGGCGGCAAACCATATTGAGCATCAGGCAATTTCGTTCAGTTGACTTCGAAGCCCAGCTTCTGGCGCAGCCGCAGCATCCGCTGGTCGGAGATCTGCAGGGGCTGCTCACCAGCCTGCGCTGCGCGGTTCATCATCTGCAGCAAATCGTTTCGCTCAGTCACATCCAGGCGCTCGCGCAGAAATGGCGCCAGCTTGTCGATGACGATCGTGGCGTCGTCGATCTGTGACGCCGCCCATTTGGCATAGACCACAGCCTCATCGGTCTTCTTCTCGTCCGCAATCTCCGAAATCACCGATCGAATGGCAGCTTCGCGCTGCGGCAGGACAGGGCCGTTCTCGGAGACGATGGCAGTGATCAGCGTCGCGGCCGCCACGACCGGATCGTCGATCGCCGTCAGCGGTGAGAGCGCCGCCTGGTTACGCAGTCTCTTGCGCCGAATGTTCCCTTGCACACGCCCGACGACGTCCGCGACCTCGCGCGCCGCATCGTTCATAGCCTTCATCCGGTACCACCAGAATGCTGCCGCGCCCAACACGCCAAGGATAGCAATCAAGAACGGCATGCAGAAATCCCCCAACCGCAGCGACGATAGGAGAAGTGCTGTCCCGCTTCAACACGCAAAAGTTGCGCCCGCAGAAGAATCCGGGTCAGGGCGGCACCGCCGGGAGCAGATGGTTGTCTAGGACCCCGGCACCTCGTAGATCGCCCTGACCTCGATCGTGCCGATTTCCGCCAGCGGAATGCCGCCGGCAATCTCCAGCGCCTCGTCGATGTCC
The DNA here is from genome assembly GCF_004023115.1 of Mesorhizobium sp. M6A.T.Cr.TU.017.01.1.1. Lineage (NCBI taxonomy): Bacteria > Pseudomonadati > Pseudomonadota > Alphaproteobacteria > Hyphomicrobiales > Phyllobacteriaceae > Mesorhizobium > Mesorhizobium sp. M6A.T.Cr.TU.017.01.1.1. The sequence continues at coordinate 15,804 of NZ_RZTA01000055.1, read as the reverse complement.
CCGGCCTCGATCATGACGAAGCCGAGCAATTGCTCCTTGGTCTCGGCGAAAGGGCCATCGGTGATCAGCCGCTTGCCCTTGCGCCGGCGCACGGTCTTTGAGGTCTTCACCGATTGCAGCGCCTGCGCGATGATCAGCCTGCCTTGCTGATCCAATGACCTGTCATAGGCCAGCGAATCGGCGTCGAGCTTTGCCGATCCCTCCGGAGTGAGCGCGTAGAGGTCTTTTTCCTCACCGTAGACCAGCAGGACATATTTCATTTCCAGCTCCCTTGTGGTGACGAACCATAGGATGCGGCCACGGCGTCAGCGGCGCCTTTGCGTGCCGCCATGTGATCGAGAACGCTTGCCGCGACCCCGATGATGGCAACCGCCGCCAGAAGCCGGCCGAAACCGGAAGGCGGCGGATGTAGCCCGTAATCTTCCCGTCGTTTGGGCTTGCGGCCCGAGCCCTTCCACAGTGCAAAAAACAAGCCATCCATGTGAACCTCCATCCGGCCGCGAAATCCGTGACCGCCCGCAGGACGGTCGAGGCCGATGGAAGTCGACATTCTTGCACGTGTTTTTTTTCAAGAAAAATTCAGCCGCCGCCGCCAATTTTGCGCGACTGCGCAAAGAGCGCGGTGGTCTTCGCCCGCGCCCGCGCTATAGTCTTGAAGAACGCTGGCGCCGGGCCGGCGCAATCCGGACAATCAAGGAGAATTTCATGGACCGCACCGCAAACGCCGTCTGGAAAGGCAATCTGAAGGAGGGCAAGGGCACGCTCGACACCCAGAGCGGGACCCTGAAGGGCACGCCCTATTCGTTCAAGGCACGTTTCGAGGACGAGAGCGGCAAGTCCGGCACCAATCCGGAGGAGCTGATCGCGGCGGCGCATGCCGGCTGCTTCGCCATGCAGTTCTCTCACTTCCTGGCCGAGAACGGCACCCCCGCCGACGAACTCGACGCCAAGGCGGTGGTGACGCTGATTCCTGGCACGGGGATCACAGGCAGCGCTCTCACGGTGGTCGGCAAGGTGCCGGGCATCGATGCCGCCAAGTTCAAGGAGTTGGCCGAACAGGCCAAGGCCGGGTGTCCGGTATCGAAGGCGCTCGGCGCCATAAACGTGTCGCTCGACGCCAAGCTCGGCTGAGCGGCCGCTTCCCACATGTGACCGTCTCCTCCAGCTTGAGTTGGAGACCATCAATTGTTGACGTCGGCTCCGCCCCTCATTGCCCTGCCGGGCATTTCTCCCCGTATAGTGACGGGGAGAAAGAGGCGGGCCGCAGCCGCGGCGCCCTTCTTGCAACGCTGACTGTGTGGCGAAACCGTCGATCAGAGCGTCCCTCTCCCCGTCACTATACGGGGAGAGGTCGCCGGCAGGCGGGTGAGGGGCAGCGCCAACGCCTCGAAGGTAAGTGTGAGGGCAAATTCAATCTGGAAACACAATTGAGCCTACTGCGCTACTGTCCTTCGCCAGTCAGCGCGTCGATGCGTGCGCGCAGCGTCGCGACCTCCTCCTCGAGAGCTTGCATTCGCGCCTCGAGATCGGAGGCTGACGAGGTGGCTGATTGCGCCGGACGTGAGGCGACGGCTGCAATCTGCGGCACTCCGCTCAAGAGATGCACATAGCGGTCCTCACGCTGGCCGGGTCCACGATCGATCTGCTGAACGAGCGGCGGCTTGCGGCCGATCAACAGGTCGAGATTGCTGCGAAGCTCGTCGATGGAGGGTAACCGCGCCATGCGCTCGCTCCGCGCCAGCAATTCATGAGCGGTCTGCGGACCGCGCAGCAACAGCAGGCCAAGCAGCGCGATCTGCGCCGAGGTCAGCGAAAAGCGCTGCGCGACGATATGTTCGTGGCGCTCGACGCGCGAGGCAAAGACCTGCCTGACCAGGCCCTTGTGCTCCAGTTGGCCAAGCGCTCGTCTTACTTCGCCAAGCTCGACCGACATCACCGGCTCGCGCGCCGTCTTCTGGTTGGCAGCGGCAAGTGCTGCATTGAGCGTCAGCGGGTAGATATCAGGTGTCAGCTCCTTCTTTTCGATCAGACAACCGAGCACGCGCGCTTCGACGGGAGAAAGGATGGGAAGGTCAGAATCAGTCATAGATCGGCTATCCTTTTGAAGCTGGCGGGACAGCGCCCCCCTCTGTCCTGCCGGACATCTCCCCCACTTGGGGGGAGATTGACAGCTTCAGCGCTCTGCTCACTTCTGCAACGCTGATGATTGGCGAAAGTCGGCGTGACGGCCGATCTCCCCCCTCGTGGGGGAGATGTCCGGCAGGACAGAGGGGGGCGCGAAGGATCGCTACAGACGACACGATCTCGACGGCACCCATCCGCAGCTACACCCTTCTCTCCACCATCATCTTCTTGATCTCGGCGATCGCCTTGGCCGGGTTGAGCCCCTTGGGGCAGGTCTGGGCGCAGTTCATGATGGTGTGGCAGCGATAGAGCCGGAACGGGTCTTCGAGATTGTCGAGCCGTTCGCCCGTGGCCTCGTCCCGGGAATCGATCAGCCAGCGATAGGCCTGAAGCAGTGTTGCCGGCCCGAGATAGCGGTCGCCGTTCCACCAGTAGCTCGGACAGGAGGTCGAGCAGCAGGCGCAAAGGATGCACTCGTAGAGCCCGTCGAGCTTTTCGCGGTCCTCATGGCTCTGCAGCCATTCCTTGGCCGGCTCGGGCGACACCGTCTTGAGCCACGGTTCGATCGAAGCGTGCTGGGCGTAGAAATTGGTAAGGTCCGGCACCAGATCCTTGACCACCTGCATATGCGGCAGCGGATAGACCTTGATCGCGCCGGAAATGTCGTCACAGCCCTTGGTGCAGGCGAGCGTGTTGGAGCCGTCGATGTTCATGGCGCAGGAGCCGCAAATGCCTTCGCGGCAGGAGCGGCGCAAGGTCAGCGTCGGGTCGATCTTGTTCTTGATCCAGAGCAGCGCGTCGAGCACCATCGGACCGCAATCGTCCATATCGACGAAATAGGTGTCCATGCGCGGGTTTTCGTCATCGTCCGGCGACCAGCGGTAGATGCGGTATTCGCGCAGATTGGTTGCGCCCTCCGGCTTCGGCCAGGTTTTTCCGGCCTTGATCTTCGAATTTTTCGGAAGCGTCAGTTCGACCATTACCGCAGGCCCTTTCGGATGACGAGCTTCAGCCCGGACCAGATATCGTTCACGGCGGCGACCTTGACGTCGACAAGGTCGAGCTTCAGCGCCTCGGCGCGGATGACGTCCTCGGTGACGTCGGTCGGCACTTTCGACGCCTTCTTCGGCCAGGAGACCCAAACCATGCCGTCGCGCTTGATCGCCATCTCGACATCGCTCAGGCAACCCTCGATCTCGGCGCGCTGCCGGGTGAAGGCATGGATGGCATCGTATTTCTGGGCACCTGAAATCTTCGACCAGTCCGGCAGCCGGTCGACGTGGGCGAAGTCGACGGCTTCGGCCAGATCGTCGAGTTCCGCCGGCAGCGCGATAAAGGCGACTGTCATCCTGTCCTTCAGGCCGAGCTTGGCCGGAAGGGGGGTGCCGGAATATCCTGAGACCGCCAGCGCCATCGTCAATACACCCTGGCCTTCGGCGCGATCTTGGCCGGGTTGATGCCGCCGTCTGCTTCCTTGAGCAGCGTATCAGTGTGCACCGGCCGGTAGGTGAGCGTCACCTTGCCGGCCTCGCTGAGCCGGGCCAGCGTATGCTTGCGCCAGTTCGCGTCGTCGCGCGCCGAAAAGTCCTCCCGCGCATGTGCGCCACGGCTCTCCTTGCGCGCTTCGGCGCCGTAGACCGTGGTGATGGCGTTGGCCATCAGGTTTTCCAGCTCCAGCGTTTCGACCAGGTCGGAGTTCCAGATCATCGAGCGGTCGAACACTTTTACGTCCTTGAGCTCGCCCCAGATCTGCGAAATGCGCTTGCAGCCGCTTTCCAGCGATTCCTGCGTGCGGAACACCGCCGCATCGTCCTGCATCGCCTTCTGCATCTTTTCGCGCAAGACCGCCGTCGGCGTCGAGCCGTTGGCATGACGCAGCCGGTCGAAGCGATCCATGATCTTTTCGACCGAGGCTTCGTTGGGCGACGGGATCGCCGCGTTGCGGTCGATAACCTGGCCGGCCCGGATCGCCGCCGCGCGGCCGAACACCACCAGATCGATCAGCGAGTTCGAGCCCAGCCGGTTGGCGCCATGGACAGAGGCGCAGCCGGCCTCGCCGACCGCCATCAGCCCGGGCGACACCTGGTCCGGGTTCAAGGCAGTGGGGTTGAGCACCTCGCCCCAGTAATTGGTCGGCACGCCGCCCATATTGTAGTGCACCGTCGGCAGCACCGGGATCGGCTCCTTGGTCAGGTCGACGCCGGCAAAGATTTTTGCCGATTCCGAAATACCCGGAAGTCTCTCATGCAAAACGGCCGGATCAAGGTGGTCGAGATGGAGAAAAATATGGTCCTTCTTCGGTCCAACGCCGCGGCCTTCGCGGATCTCCAGCGTCATGCAGCGCGAGACGACGTCGCGCGAGGCAAGGTCCTTGGCCGATGGCGCATAGCGCTCCATGAAGCGCTCACCCTCGGAGTTGACGAGATAGCCGCCCTCGCCGCGCGCGCCTTCGGTGATCAGGCAGCCGGCGCCGTAGATGCCGGTCGGATGGAACTGCACGAACTCCATGTCCTGCAGCGCCAGCCCGGCCCGCGCTGCCATGCCGCCGCCGTCGCCGGTGCAGGTATGCGCCGAGGTCGCCGAGAAATAGGCGCGGCCATAGCCGCCGGTCGCCAGCACCACCATTTTTGCCGAAAACCGATGGATGGTGCCGTCGTCGAGGTTCCAGGCAACGACGCCGGTGCAGGTGCCGTCCGGCTCCATGATCAGGTCGAGCGCGAAATACTCGATGAAGAACTGCGCGTTGTGCTTCAGCGACTGGCCGTAGAGCGTGTGCAGCATGGCGTGGCCGGTGCGGTCGGCGGCGGCACAGGTGCGCTGCACCGGCGGCCCCTCGCCGAAATTCATCATCATGCCGCCAAACGGCCGCTGGTAGATTTTCCCGTCCTCCGTGCGGCTGAAGGGGACGCCGTAATGCTCAAGCTCGTAGACCGCCGCCGGCGCCTCGCGCACCATGTATTCCTGTGCGTCGGTGTCACCGAGCCAATCCGAACCCTTGACCGTATCGAAGAGATGCCACTGCCAGTTGTCGGGGCCCATATTCGCGAGCGAGGCGGCGATGCCGCCCTGCGCTGCCACCGTATGCGATCGCGTCGGGAACACCTTGGTGATGCAGGCGGTGCGCAGGCCCTGTTCGGCCATGCCGAGCGTGGCGCGCAGGCCGGCGCCGCCGGCGCCGACGACCACCACGTCGAACTTGTGGTCGACATAGGTATAGGCGGACGCCGTGTTGGCGTTTTTCGCGTCCTTGGCCAAAATTTCAGCCTCCAAATGCCAGTTTGAGCAGGGCGAAGATCGAGGCGACGCCGACCACGACGGGAAAGAATGTGTTGAGCGCGAGCAGCGCCAGCCTCATGCCCTCGCCATGGACATAGTCCTCGATGATCGCCTGCATGCCGAGCCGCATATGATAAAGCCCGGACAAGAGCACCAGGGCCAGGACCAGCGCCACGAACGGGTTGGCAAGTGCGGCGCGCACCTCCACATAGCCGGCGCCGTTCAACGCGATCAGGAAGCCTACGAAGAACAGGATCAGCGGGATGTTGGCGATCGCCGTCAGGCGCTGGCGCCAGAAATGCTCCGTGCCCTCGCGGGCGGAGCCGAGGCCGCGGACCTTCGCCAGCGGCGTGCGCATGTCGGTGTTGTGGTGGCTCACGATCAGGCTCCCCGCGCCATATAGCCGGCGACCCAGATCAGCAGCGTCAGCACGATCGAGCCGGCCAGCGTCGCCCAGGCGATCCTGGAGGCCGTGTCCTTTTCAAGACCTGCCCCGGTGTCCCAGATCAGATGCCGCACGCCGCCCAGCATGTGGTGCATCAGCGCCCAGGTATAGCCGAACAGCACCAGCCGCCCCAGCCACGAGCCGAAGGCCCAGTTGACGGCATCGAAGGTGGATTGCGAGCTCGCCGCCGCCATCAGCCACAGGGCGACCAGCAGCGTCCCGAAATAGAGCGCCCCGCCGGTGATGCGATGGATGATCGACATCGTCATCGTGATCGGCGGCCGGTAGACGGTCAGATGCGGCGAAAGCGGCCGTTCACGTCTGGCAAATTCGCGGGTGGCTGGTGATTTGCTCATGGCTCCCCCAGTTCGGCGTCTCTGGAGCCCCAGGTGGAAATGCGGCGTTACCGCTTCCAGTTGCGACTTCGGACAGCCGGTTTCTAATGCTCTTTTTGCACCGCGTCAAAGCCAGAAAACCGTTTCGAAAACGTAATTTAGTCTGACAAAAGGGGCGGTCTTTGCTTCAATCGATTAGGGCGCGACCCAAAGCCGGCGCAATGTTCGCTGCAGTGCGGTAAACTGATTAACGCTTACAGGTCAGCGGCGTCTTACCGCCCTTCATCACCAGCGCATCGCGCCCGTCGATCACGATTGCGTCATGCGCCTCGCCGAAGCGGCTGCTTTGATTGGCCGGCGAGGCAGGCAGGTCCTCGCTGGCGCCGTCTGGGCCAAGCACGCGCACCGATGTGCCGAGGTTTTCGATGGTGATCCTGGAGCCATCGGCGCAATTGTAGGTAGCGGTGCGCGGCTGCGGTGCCGTCAAATCGGTCGTGCCGGCCTTCGGCGCATTGGTCTGCGACACGCAGGCAGCAGTGATCAGCAATGAAAAAAGGGCAAGCGTCACCCGAAACGTCCGGCGTAACGCCATATGCTGTCTCCCTACGCATCAAACCAGCCGCGATGCTTGCCAAGATCACCCGACACCGGGCGCGATGGTGCGGGCAAGCATGGCCGAAAGATGACCGCGGCCGCCCAGGCGCCGGATATTAACCATGTTTGCCGAGACCTGACGGCTAGCAGGGCTAGCCTCTTAACAAAGGTTAATAAAAGGTTAATTTCCGAGTCAGAGGAAGTTCGCCTCTGACAAATGGAGGACGCCATGCGTTCGAACTCAGGCAGATCGCGCCTTTCGGCGCTCATCTTGATGGCGGTGGCCATCGGCTTCGCAGCACCGGCACTCGCCGGGACGCGCGACCGCGTCTACGCCGATTCCTTCGGAAATCTGGTCATCGAGAGCGCCGCCGGCTACAAGCGCATCCTCGTTGGCGAGGGCAACCTGGCCAAGGAACTGTCGGACTACACCGGCGCCGGCCAGCCCAAAATCTATGAAAACGAAGCGGATGACGTCAGCAGCCGCGACTGCTACAGGCCGCCGGTTTTCGTGAAGGGCCGCAGTTACATGTATGGCCTTTCCGACGGCGAGATGCCCGAACTCAGCCCCTGCCGCTGATTCTGTCAGGCGTTGCCACCGGGGTCTGCAGGGCTGGCCCTAACGAGATACTCACGCGATCGCGTCCGCCGCGCTTGGCCTGGTAGAGCGCGTCGTCCGCACGCCGCATGAGATCAGCGAAACCCTCGCCCGGTTGAAGCTCTGCAACGCCGAAGCTGGCGGTGCAGCGATGGTCCGCCGGCAGGCAGTCGATCGGCAAGGCACCGAAAGCGCTGCGCGTCCCTTCGGCGAGGAGCCGCGCAGCGGCGAGGTTGGTCCCCGGCAGTATGATCGCGAACTCTTCTCCGCCGATGCGGCCGGCGACGTGATGGTCGGCGGCGGCGTCACGCAGGAAGCCAGCAAAGGTCCCGATGACCCGGTCACCGGACGCATGGCCGAAACTATCGTTGACGCTCTTGAAATGATCGAGGTCGGCGATGACCAGGGCGACCGGAACGCCCTTGCGCACGGCGTCGCGCATCGCGAGCTCCGCGTGACGTTCGAAGCCGCCCCGGTTGAACAACCTTGAAAGCGTGTCCGTCTCCGACTTCGACGTCGCCTCGGCGAGCACATCGCGGACCAGGATGATCAGAACAAGAAGCGCGATGGCCATGGCGAACACAGTGCCAAGCGATTGCGACACCAGAGCGTAGTCGCTCCGCATATAGGCCTGCGGATTGACGCCCCAGCCACCCAGAGCATGGGCGATGAACGGCTTGCTCACGAATTGCAGGGCGCTGGCCGCCAGCACAGCCATGAGCACACGGTCGAGCCGGTCGCATTTTTGCCTGGACGACCAGACGATGCCGAGGCCGACGAACTGCATGGCCGCATAGGGGAGCTGGTAGGCCATCATGCGGGCGAGCGACTGGCGTGGCAGATCCTGCACGAAATACACTGCGACGGTGGCCGCAAGCAGAAAGAGAAGCATCGGACGCCAAGGCGTCGCCACGCCGTATTTATGGGCGAGCCCAGCATTGAAGACGATGGTGGCGCCGAGGAAAACGGCGAAAGCCGTGACGACCGCAGGTCGCGCATTGTCGAAGACCGGAATGCTGAATTCGACGATGTAATAGCCCATGCCGAGCAGATAGCCGAGGGCAAGCCAGCGTGCCGACACACGCCCTACATCGTAGAACGCGATCGTCATGAAGGCTGCGGCCAGCAGGCCGGCAACGAACAGGTTGATTGCAAGGATGAAGCCTGCGCCGCCCATGTGATTTTCGCACTCCCTGCGAAAGCAAATCACGGACGGGCGAAAAAGACGTTAATGCGAGCCCAAGCGCGTATAATCAGCCGGCTTTGAGCGGTTCCACGACGGATACCGATTCCGGCTGTTCATAGGCCGACCGTTCATAAGATAGCCGCACGCTGTCGCGGCCATTCCTTTTGGCTTTGTAGAGCGCCTCGTCGGCGCGGCGCATCAGCGGCTCAAGTCCTTCGTCGCCGGTGCGAGCCGTCACACCGAAGCTCGCGGTCACTCTTGTGCCGGGCGGAAGCCCGTCGACGCTGCCCGCCGAATAGAGCGTGCGAATGGCTTCGGCAAACAGCCTTGCCGCGCCGAGGTCGCTCAGCGGCAAAAGCACGGCGAACTCCTCGCCACCGATACGGCCGGCGACGCCGCCCGTGCCGGCAGCCGATAGAAGCTTGGCGGCGAAGTCGGCGATCACGCGATCGCCCGCCGCATGCCCGTGAAGGTCGTTGAGCGCCTTGAAATGATCGAGGTCGGCGAGCACCAGCGCGACCGGCATTTTGGCGGTGGCGCAGTGAAGCAGGAGAAGCCTGGCGCGCTCCTCGAAGCCGCGGCGGTTGAGCAGGCCCGACAGCGGATCGGTATACGCCTCGGCCTTCAGCGCCTTCATCACATCGAGCGCCGCCGCGCAGAACAGGCAAAGCGCGATGAGCAGCGACAGCAGCGCATGCGACAGCAACGCCGTCGTCCAGTAGGACGAGGCGTAAAAGCCGTCATAGCTTGTGAAGGGTCCGTGCGCGATGATGACGGCCAGTGTCCGCACGAAGAAATTCAGGCCGGAAAGCAGCGACAGCACGAACAGGATCATTTCGGTCGGACCCCTGCCGCGCACCGGGCGCAGTTCGGCCGCCACAAGCAGGCTGAGGCCACCGAAGCCGAAATTCATCGCCAGGATCCGCCAAGTGAGGTCTGGCTGAACGAACAGGAACCAGCAGAATGCGGTCAGGCCGCCGCCCGCCAGAACGCCGATCCCGACATAGGGCACGCGCCGCCCATAGCGCGCCACGATCGCGCTGCAGAGGCAGCAGGCGGCAAAGGTGAAGCATGTATTGGAGAGCAGCTTGGTCGGCGCCATGCCGACGGGCAGGGTGAAGTACTGCAACAGGAACCCGGCCGCCGAGAGCGAGTAGCTGGCGGCGAGCACGGCCAGATAGGGGCGGTGGCGCTGGTAGAACCACAGCACGAGAAACACCGCGCCGAGCGCAAGCGCGATCGTCGGATTGAGCAACGCTACCAGCAAACCGGTGTCCAAAGGACCGTGACCCCCACGCTTCCGTGAGGGAAGACCCTAGAGCGGAAGCCCCAACAAGCGGTTAAGCAGTCGAATATGCGCGGGGTCGTCCATGAAACTGCGCGGAACTTGAAACCGCGATCGGCGTTTTCCAGCAGCAATCGATGGAGACGCTTTCATGGCCGATACGATCATGCTGACCGATCACGAGGCAATTCGCTCATGGGTCGCGGCGCGCGCCGGATTTCCGGCAATCGTCGACGTGTCGCCCGAAACGGGAACGCAAGCCATGCTGAGGCTGGTCTTCGGCCAGCACGCTTATCAGGACCAGGATCTGGGCGAACGTCCGGTCAATGCGGGCGGCTACGAGCTGGTCGAATGGGACGAATGGTTCAAGCTCTTCGACGAACGTCAGCTGGCACTCGTAGTCGCTGCGGAGCAACCCGGCCGGCGTGAGCAATTCCATGAGTTCGTAAGGCGCCCGGCGTGAAGAAAACCCGAACCGCATCGCGGTTCGGGCATGCACTCATATACGGTTGTGGCAGCCCTGCGTTGTTTCCACTCACGCCTGAAATCTATTTCCACTCACGGATGTCGACGAAATGGCCGGCGATCGCCGCCGCTGCCGCCATCGCCGGCGACACCAGATGGGTGCGGCCCTTGAAGCCCTGGCGGCCCTCGAAATTGCGGTTCGAGGTCGAGGCGCAGCGCTCATGCGGCTTGAGGCGGTCGTCATTCATGGCAAGGCACATCGAGCAGCCCGGCTCGCGCCAATCGAAGCCGGCGGCGACAAAGATCTTGTCGAGACCTTCGGCCTCCGCTTGCTCCTTGACCAGGCCGGACCCCGGCACGATCATCGCATCGACATGCGGGCTGACTTTTTTGCCCTCGACCACCTTGGCGACGGCGCGCAGATCCTCGATGCGACCGTTGGTGCAGGAGCCGATAAAGACGCGGTCGAGCGAAATGTCAGTGATCTTGGTGCCCGGCTTCAGGCCCATATAATCGAGCGCGCGCTGCTTGGAGGTGCGCTTGTTCTCGTCAGCGATATCGTCGGGGTTCGGCACGATGCCCTGGACCGAGACGACGTCCTCGGGCGAAGAGCCCCAGGAGACGATAGGCGGCAGTTTCGCCGCGTCGAGCACGACCACCTTGTCGAAATGCGCGCCTTCGTCGGACTGCAGCGTCTTCCAGTAGGCAAGCGCGGCCTCCCACGCCTCGCCCTTGGGAGCGCGCGGCTTGTCCTTGACATAGGAGAAGGTCGTCTCGTCGGGCGCGATCAGGCCGGCCCGGGCGCCGCCCTCGATCGACATGTTGCAGATGGTCATGCGGCCTTCCATGGACAGCGCCCGGATCGCCTCGCCGGCATATTCGATGACATAGCCGGTGCCGCCGGCAGTGCCGATCTCGCCGATGATCGCCAAAATGATGTCCTTGGCGGTGACGCCTTCCGGCAGCACGCCGTCGACGCGCACCAGCATGTTCTTGGCCTTGCGCTGGATCAGCGTCTGCGTGGCCAGCACATGCTCGACTTCCGAGGTGCCGATGCCATGCGCCAAAGCACCGAAAGCGCCATGCGTCGAGGTGTGGCTGTCGCCGCAGACGATGGTCATGCCGGGCAGAGTAAAGCCCTGCTCGGGGCCGATGATGTGGACGATGCCCTGGCGGATGTCCTTTTCGGAATAATATTCGACGCCAAAATCCTTGGCATTCTTGGCCAGCGCCTCGACCTGGATGCGGCTTTCCTCGTTCTTGATGCCGAACTTGCGCTCGGGCGAGGTCGACACATTGTGGTCGACCACGGCCAGCGTCTTTTCAGGATGGCGAACCTTTCTGCCGGTCATGCGCAGGCCTTCGAAGGCTTGCGGGCTGGTCACTTCATGGACGAGGTGGCGGTCGATATAGAGCAGGCAGGTGCCGTCGTCCTGGCGGTCGACGACATGGTCGTCGAATATCTTGTCGTAGAGGGTGCGCGGTGCGCTCATGTGCGTAAATCCGTCGATATGAAAATGGGAAGGACAAGCGCCGGCTAGCCGGCGAACACGGCCTAGCGAAGTCGGCTGGTCAGAGCGCCGGAAACGCGCGCGGAGAATCGCGACGGCAGGCGTTTTCTATCCTGCAGCACGAAGCCCTTGTAGGCCGGATCGCCAAAAAGCTGTTCCATGGCGTGGCTCATATCAATGTTTTGGGTTTTCGGCAATTGGTAGGGTGTGGCGCGGCTTCCCCTTCTCCCCTTGTGGGAGAAGGTGGATCGGCGCGCAGCGCCGAGACGGTTGAGGGGTGCTGGACGGATCGCTGTCGTTGCCAAGCTGGAACACCCCTCATCCGACCGAGCTTCGCTCGGCCACCTTCTCCCACAGGGGGAGAAGGGAAAGTGCCGCCCCTCAAAGCACTTCAAACACAAACGTCTTCACCAACGCCTCGGGCTCGGCGATGGCATAGCAGCGGAACCATGGGCTTTCTTCGACCGGCCGCCATTTCTTCGCCTGCTCCAGCTCGGCAAAAACGTCACGAAAGCCGCCGCTCTCGAACACCTGGTCGCGAACGGTGAAGATGGCATGGCCGCCCTTGCGGGTGATGCGCACCAGTTCATGCAGGCCGGAAGCCGGCGCGTGGCTGAGGGTGAACACGCCGGTCGAAAAGAAGGCGCGGAAATACCCGTCGGGCCAAGGCAGCGGACCGCCGAGCATCGCCTGTTTCAACTCGCTGTAGGCCTGCCGGCTGCTGGCGATTTTCAGCATGTCCTCCGACAGGTCGAGCCCGGCAATGTCCTGATAGCCCAGCGCCTTGAGCGACGGTCCCGACAGGCCCGTGCCGCAGCCGGCGTCGAGCAGCGGCCCCTCGCCCGATGGCACATGGCGCGCCACCCAGGCGGCGATCAGGAACGGCAGGAGATAGCCGAGCGAGGCGGTTTCGCTGTCATAGGTCGCAGCCCATGCGGCATAAGCTTGCGCCAGCGCTTCCGGTGTATCCGCCGTATAGACGGACTCCAGCGCCGCATTGGCTTTGTCGATGTTCATGGATCAATTCCTCCGCAACCGGGCAGGTCAATCGTAGCGCCGTCTTCGCCTGCCTTCTATTCCTCATGCTGGCGGCGCAACCGCTTCTCCAGCGCCCGCAAGGCCAGCGACAGGCCAACCGTCAGGATGAGATAGATATAGGCGACGATCGAATAGGTTTCGAAGAAGCGAAACGAGCCGGCGGCGTAGATCTTGCCCATCTGGGTGATGTCGGCGACGCCGAGCACCGAGACCAGCGACGAATCCTTGACCATGGCGACGAAATCATTGCCGAGCGGCGGCAAGATGGTGCGGATCGCCTGCGGAAAGACGATCAGCCGGAAACGCTGCGTGCGCGTCAGCCCCAGCGCCTTCGCCGCCTCGATTTGGCCCTTCTCGACCGCCTGGATGCCGGCGCGGAAGACCTCCGAGATGAAGGCCGAGTAGCCGATGGTCAGCGCCATGATGGCGCGCCACAGCAGCGACACGTCGCGCACCAGCAGCTCGCCGAAGATGCCGGCGCTTTGCAGCGGCGCGGTCAGCGCGTTCCATGCCGCGACGAAAGCCGGCGCACCGGCAAACGCGATCCAGAACAACAGCACCAGAATCGGCACGCCGCGGATGATCTCGACATAGAAACGAGCGATCTGGCGCAGCCAGCGCGACCCCGACAGTCCCATCAGCGCAATGCCGAGCCCGATTGCGGAGGCTAGCGCGAAGGCGACCACGGTGACGAAGACGGTGATGCCGATGCCCTTGGCGACGGTCGCGAAAACCTGGGCGTAGAGGTCGCTTGCGGCGATGAAGATGGCGGCGGCCACGGCGAGCGCGATCGCCGCGGCAAGCCACCAGGGAAAGTCGGATTTGGAAGGGGAGGATGCGGGCGTTGCCATCAGGCGACGCCGGTGAAGCAGACATCGCGAAGGCATGGTGCCAAGGCACCCCCCTCTGTCCTGCCGGACATCTCCCCCTCAAGGGGGGAGATTGGCTGTTCATTCTGCTTTCGCCAATCTCCAACGTTAGAGAAAAAGCGCGGCCAGCGAAGCTGCCAATCTCCCCCCTTGAGGGGGAGATGTCCGGCAGGACAGAGGGGGGTGGACGAGCGCGGAGTCAGCGCGAATTCCTGCGCATCACCCAACGTGCGCAACAATGGAAGCTACTGCCCCATCTTGTAATCAAGAAACCATTTCTTGTTGAGCGCGTCGAGCGTGCCGTCGGCCTTCAGTGCGGCGATCGCCGCATTGACCGGCTTCACCAGATCCGAGCCTTTCGGGAAAATAAAGCCGAAATCCTCGGTGCCGAGCGGTCCGCCGATCAGCTTCAGCCCGCCATTGGACGCCTCGACGTAGCCCTTGCCGGCAGTGCCGTCGGTCAAAACGACATCGACGTCGCCGGTCTTCAGCGCCTGCACCGTCGCGCCGAACGTCTCGAACAGTTTGATGCGCGGGTTCTGCTCATTGCCGTCGAGCACGCTGTAGACGGCGGTGTAGAAGGGCGTGGTGCCGGCCTGCGCGCCGATCAGCCCATCCTTGAAGGCGCCGAAGGTCTTGGCGTCGGTGAAGCGCTTCTCATCGCCGCGCACCAGCATGAACTGTTCCGAGCGCATATAAGGGTCGGAGAAATCGACCTTCTGCTTGCGGTCATCTTTGATGGTGATGCCGGTCATGCCGATGTTGTACTGGTTGTCGGAAACCGCCTGGATCATCGCGTCCCAGGAGGTGTTCTGATACTCGACCTGGAAATTCAGCCGCTTGGCGATCTCGTTCATGGCGTCATATTCCCAGCCGATCTGCTTGCCGGTCTTGGCGTCGATGAACTGCAGCGGCGGATAGGCGTTCTCCGTCACCACCACCACCTTCTTGCCGCCGAGATCGGGCAGCGCCTGCGCCAGGGCGACGACGGGCGCGAGAATCAGAGCCAACAGGCCGGCCAACAGCAGTTTCGATTTGGTCATGACACACCCCAAGAACTTGAACAGCCTCGACATTGTCGAGGCTTGCAGGAAAACCCGGCGCCGACTTTAGCTTTCCGTTAGCGGCTTGCAAGCCGGTCCGATGCGCCGCTTTGCGCTAAAACGGATTCTAATGCTTCCAACCGAGCGCTTGCGCAACGATTCGTGCCTTGCGGATCAAACCCCGTCCAGCGCGTCACCTCAGGGACAAAAAAGGCGGCCGAAGCCGCCTTTCCGAAGCACGGTTGTTGAAAAAACTTATTCGGCGACAGCCGCTTCCGCAGCCTTGGCGGCCTCGTCGGCGGCCTTCTTCTCAGCGGCGTCCTGTGCGGCCTTCTCGGCGGCCAGCGCCTGCGCGGCGGCCACCTTCTCGGCCTCGATGCGGGCCTTTTCGGCGTTCAGCGCATCGCGCTCCTCATCGTTCAGCTTGCGGGCGCGCACGCCGGTGTTTTCCGAAATACGGGCCGATTTGCCGCGGCGATCGCGCAAGTAGTAGAGCTTGGCGCGACGCACCTTGCCACGGCGCACGATCTCGACGCCCTCGACCATCGGCGAATAGACCGGGAACACGCGCTCCACGCCTTCGCCGTAGGAAATCTTGCGAACGGTGAAGCTCTCCTGGAAACCGGCGCCGGCGCGGGCGATGACGACGCCCTCATAGGCCTGGACACGGGTACGGGTGCCTTCGGTCACGCGGACCTGGACGCGCACGGTATCGCCGGGCTGGAATTCGGGAAGCTTGCGCTTGGCTTCGATCTTGGCGGCCTGTTCGGCCTCGAGCTGACGGAGGATGTCCATCGTAAAAATCCACTTCTTGTTCTTCCGACAGTCAGAGCGTCCGACACTCGCCTTGCAGTTCCATTGACCGCTCGGCTATGCCCTTCGTTCGCGAGAACATCGGGCAGGGGCGACTACACCGCCATTGTTGACGGGTCCGGCAGATTTTTCTTCCGGTTCGGGCGGGCACATACAGCTATTTCGACGCTTTGTCACGCCTTTGCCGTGTTCTTTTTTGGTCGTTGGCCGACATTGCAATCT
>NZ_RZTA01000054.1:0-38537 GCF_004023115.1 Mesorhizobium sp. M6A.T.Cr.TU.017.01.1.1 | reverse complement strand
CATGCATGTCGTGCTGCCCGAGCTCGACGGCCGCATCCTCGCCGGCGCCATTTCCTTCAAGGGCGAAAGCGAAACCGACCCGGCACTGGCTTTTCGCGCCTTCGCCAACCGGCCGGAGCCGGACCGCGTGGCGCAGGTGGCGAACCGTGTCGAAGCCTTCATCCGCCTGCAGCAGACGCCGCGCGGACAGCGCAAGCTCGCCGTCCTGATTCCCGACTATCCGAGCGCCCCCGGCCGCACCGGCTACGCCGTCGGCCTCGACGTGCCGTCCAGCGTGCTGGCGATGCTGCATGACCTGAGCGAACAGGGCTATGCCGTTGAAGGGATTCCGCAAACCCCGCGTGAGTTGCTGGATGAGTTGGAGCGCGGTGGCGAAGGGTTGGGGCTGGAGGACTATCTGGCCTTCTCCACGGAATTGCCTGCAGAAGCGCGAAAGGCTGTAGAGGCGGCTTGGGGTCAACCGGCAACCGATCCGGTAACGGCCGAATCTCAACGTCACCCCTCTACGTTGCCCCCCTCTGTCCTGCCGGACATCTCCCCCACTTGGGGGGAGATTGCCCCTTCGCCGACAGTCTCGCCCACGACCAACGTTGCAAAAAGAGGCGGGACAGCAAAACTGCCGATCTCCCCCCAAGTGGGGGAGATGTCCGGCAGGACAGAGGGGGGCGTGAAGGATCGCCAACGTCCACAACTGACCGTCGCCAAATTCCCCTTCCGCGCCGCCACCTTCGGCAACATCACTGTAGCCCTCGCCCCCGATCGCGGGCGTTCTGCCGATCGCCGCGCCGACTATCACGACCCGACATTGCCGCCGCGCCATGCGCTGATCGCCTTCGGTCTCTGGCTGCGCAAATCGCTCGGTATCCATGCCCTCGTCCATGTCGGCGCCCATGGCACGCTGGAATGGCTGCCCGGCAAGACCGTTGCGCTCAGCGAAACCTGTTTTCCTGAGATCGTCACCGGTCCCCTGCCCGTTATCTATCCCTTCATCGTTTCCAACCCGGGAGAGGCAGCACAGGCCAAGCGGCGCATTGCCGCCGTCACCCTCGGCCATTTGCCGCCGCCGCTGACCGGCGCCGGGCTCGATGAGAGCCAACACCAGCTTGAGCGGCTGGTCGACGAATATGCCCAGGCCGACGGGCTCGACCGCCGCCGCCGCGATCGCCTGGCGAAGTTGATCGTCGAAACCGCGCAAAAGACCGGCCTTGCTTCCGAGGCCGGCGTTGCCAAAACCGACGCGCCCGACGAAGCGCTGCGCCGCATCGACGCTTGGCTCTGCGACCTCAAGGATTTCGCCATCAAGGACGGCCTTCACATCTTTGGCCGCTCAGCCGAGGACGAGGCCGATCCGCAGCGTGAACAGAGTGCGGCGGCCGAGAAGGCCGCACTCCTCGCGGCCCTCGATGGCCGCCATGTCGCGGCCGGTCCGGCCGGTGCACCCGCGCGTGGCCGGCGCGATGTGCTGCCGACCGGCCGTAATCTGTTCACCGCCGATCCACGCACCATGCCGACGCCGACATCCTTCGATCTCGGCAGGGCGGCCTCCGACGAGGTCCTGCGCAGCTACATGCAATCGCATGGCGACTGGCCGCGCTCGCTGGTCATCGATCTCTGGGGCTCGGCCTCGCTGCGCACCGGCGGCGAGGAGATCGCGCAAGGCCTGGCGCTGATGGGCTGCCGGCCGCAATGGGATTCCGCCACCGGTCGCGTCACCGGCATCGAGGTGCTGCCGCCGGCCACGCTTGGCCGGCCACGCGTCGACGTCACCTGGCGCATATCGGGCCTGTTCCGCGACATGTTCCCGACCCAGATCGCGTTGATCGACGCTGCCGCCAACGCCGTCGCTACCCGCGACGAGGACGCGTCGGAGAACCCGCTCGCCGCAAGGACCCGCGCAGACGGGAAGATCAGCCCACGCATTTTCGGCACCTCGCCCGGCACCTACGGCGCCGGCGTCGAGGATTTGCTGTCGAGCGGCGACTGGGCCGCGCGCGAAGAAATCGGCCGCGCCTACCTCGACGCCACCTCGCATGCCTATGGCGGCGCAGAGGGCGAAGGGATTTCGGCGCCCGGCGCCTTCGAGGATCGTATCGCCGAGGCGGACCTTCTCGTCCATACCGGAGACGACCCCGGCCGCGACATCCTCGAAGGCTCCGCCGACGTCGCCTTCATCGGCGGTTTTTCGGCGGCGCTAGCCGCACTCGGCAAGAACGCCGATGTCATCGTGCTCGACACCACCGATCCGCAAAAGCCGAAGCCGCGCTCGGTTGGAGAAGCCGTGTCACGGGTCGTGCGGGCGCGCGCGGTCAACCCGCGCTTCATTGCCGGCCAGATGCGGCACGGGCCGCGCGGTGCCTCGGAATTCGCCGAGACGGTCGACCGTCTCGTCGGCTTTGCCGAGACCACCTATGCCATACCGGGCGCGCTGATCGAGGCCGTGCACGACGCCTATCTCGGCGACCCCATTGTCCGGGCGTTCATCCTGCGCGAGAATCCGGCGGCGGCGAAGGTCATCGCCGAGCGTTTGCTGTCGGCACGGCGGCGCGGTCTCTGGCATCCGCTGCGCAATTCCATCGATGACGATCTCGCCACACTGATCGCCGAGGCCCAGGCGCTGGGGGTGGCGGCATGAACGCCTTCTCCCGACGCGGCGCCTGCCCCGCTTTGTCGGCGCCGATGCAGACCGGTGACGGCCTTTTGGTGCGGCTCAACCCGGTCGCTGGAGGACTCTTGCCGAAAGCCTTGATCGGACTCGGTGAATCCGCCTTGCGGCACGGCAACGGCATCATGGAAGTGACCGCACGCGGCAGCCTGCAGATACGCGGCCTGACGCCGGCAAGCGCGCGGCTGCTGGCGGTGGAGGTCGATGCACTTGGCATTGCCGTGCGCACCGGCGTGCCGGTCGAGACCGGTCCACTGGCAGGGCTCGACACCAAGGAGATCGTCGATCCGCGCCCGCTGGCGGAGCGGATTCGGGCGGCAATTGATGAAGCTGGGCTGGCACAGCGCCTTGGCCCGAAGGTCTCGGTGATTGTCGACGGCGGCGGACGGCTGACAATGGATGCGGTTACCGCCGACGTGCGGCTCGTTGCAACGCGCACCAATGCGGGAATCAAGTGGCAGGTGGCTGTCGCGGGTGATGGGCAGAATGCGAAGCCGCTCGTTACGGTGGAAGACGATGCGGCGCGCGATATTGCAGTCGCGATGCTCAGGATGATCGCCGAAAAAGGCCGCGAAGCCCATGCACGGGATTTGACGGAAAGGCAGTTAATATCCCTCGCAAGCTGGCATTCCTTCGCGCCCCCCTCTGTCCTGCCGGACATCTCCCCCACTTGGGGGGAGATCGGCAGCTTCGCCGGCGGCTCCCCCTCGGCATCTTTGGCGATTGGCGAAAGCGGAGATGAGGGCGCAATCTCCCCCCAAGTGGGGGAGATGTCCGGCAAGACAGAGGGGGGCGCGAAGGAACGCCAGCCAATCGGAATTTTCGATCTGGCTGCCACCAGCATCGCCCTCGGCATCGGCCTGCCCTTCGGCAGCATGCCGGCAGAGAAGATCATCGACCTCTCGCAGAGCGCCCTCGCCCTTGGCGCAACCCAAATCCGCCTCGCGCCACAACGCGCGCTGCTTTTCCTCGGCCTCTCCCCGACCGCCTGCCACTCACTTCAGCACGCCGCCGCCACCCTAGGCTTCGTCACCAACCCCACCGATCCGCGCACCAGGATCGCCGCTTGCCCTGGAGCTCCGGCCTGTGCCTCCGGCCGGATCGCCACCCGCGATATCGCCGAGACCATCGCAGCGGAAGATGGTGACATCCTCGATTCCTCCTTCACGCTGCACATTTCCGGCTGCGCCAAGGGCTGCGCGCATCCCGGCCCGGCGGCGCTGACACTGGTCGGCGGCGAAAACGGGGCCGGACTTGTCGTGGACGGGACGGCGAAGGCCCTTCCCGCCGGATACAGGCCAGGCTATGACGCCGCGCGCGGCGTTGGCCGCATTGCGGCTGCGATCCGCGGCACACGACTTCGAGGTGAAACCGCCGCCATTTGCCTGGCAAGGCTTGGCGCGGCCGAAATCATCGAAACTTACCGACAGGAATGAGCATGCCCGCCCACATCGCCTACGACTATATCCATGACGGCACGGCGATCTATGAGCGCTCCTTCGCCATCATTCGTGCCGAGGCCGACCTATCGCGGTTTTCCAACGCCGAGGCCGATGTCGCCATTCGCATGATCCATGCCTGCGGACAGGTCGAGGCCAGCAGGCACTTCGTTTTTTCAGAGGATTTTGTAGCCGCCGCGCGCACGGCGCTGGCGGCCGGCGCGCCGATCTTCTGCGACGCCGAGATGGTCTCGCACGGTGTGACGCGCGCGCGGCTGCCGGCCGGCAACGAGGTGATCTGCACGCTGCGCGACCCGCAAACCTCCGACATCGCGAAAAGGATCGGCAACACCCGCTCGGCCGCGGCCATCGACCTGTGGGGCGAGCGCATGGCAGGTTCGGTCGTCGCCATCGGCAATGCGCCGACAGCACTTTTCTACCTGCTGGAAAGGCTGCGCGACGGCGCGCCGAAACCGGCTGTTATCATCGGCATGCCGGTCGGCTTTGTCGGTGCTGCCGAATCGAAGGACGCGCTGGCCGAGAATTCCTATGGCGTGCCCTACGCGATCGTGCGCGGCAGATTGGGCGGCAGCGCCATGACCGCCGCAGCACTCAACGCACTGGCGAGGCCGGGTCTGTGAACGCGATTGCAAAAGGTAGGCTCATTGGCGTCGGCACCGGTCCCGGCGACCCCGAACTGCTGACGCTCAAAGCCGTGCGCGCGCTGGCCGAGGCCGACGTGGTCGCGCATTTTGCCAAGCGCGGCAACAACAGCAATGCGCGCGCCATCGTCGGCGCCCATTTTCGTCCCGATTTGATAGAGTTGCCGCTGCTCTATCCCGTGACCACCGAAATCGACAAGGATCACAGCGAATACCGGTCGCAGATAACGGATTTCTACGAAGAGTCGGCCGAGAAGGTCGCTGAGCACCTCAGCGCCGGCAGAATGGTCGCCGTGCTTTCGGAAGGCGACCCGCTGTTCTACGGCTCCTACATGCATCTACATGTCAGGCTGGCGCACCGCTTCCCAACCGAAGTCATTCCCGGCGTCACCGCCATGTCCGGCTGCTGGTCGGCGACCGGAACGCCGATCGTCCAGGGCGACGACGTGCTGACCGTGCTGCCGGGCACAATGAGCGAATTCGAGCTGACGCGCCGCCTCGCCGATACCGATGCCGCCGTCATCATGAAGGTCGGCCGCAACCTGCCCAAGATCAGGCGCGCGCTGGAGGCGACCGGCAAGCTGGCGCGTGCCGTCTATGTCGAGCGCGGCACCATGCCGGGCGGCATCTCGATGCGGCTGGCCGACAAGCAGGACGACAAGGCACCCTATTTCGCCATCGTGCTGGTGGCTGGCTGGTCCGGCCGTCGCGAAGCATTGATGGAGGCCGGGGCATGAGCGGCCGCCTGACCGTCATCGGCCTTGGGCCCGGCAATGCCGACCAGGTGACGCCGGAAGCGAGCCGCGCCGTGGCGGAGGCGAAATTCTTCTACGGCTACAAGCCGTATCTCGATCGGCTCGACCTGCGCCCGGACCAGACCCGCGTCGCCTCTGACAATCGTGAGGAGCTGTCCCGCGCCAACGACGCGCTGGCAAAGGCTGCGCAAGGCCACGATGTCGCCGTCGTCTCGGGCGGCGACCCTGGCGTCTTTGCCATGGCGGCCGCCGTCTGCGAGGCGATCGAGGCCGGACCGGCCGAATGGCGTGCCGTCGATGTCGCAATGCTGCCCGGCATCACCGCCATGCTTGCGGTAGCTGCGCGCATTGGCGCGCCGCTCGGCCATGATTTCTGCGCCATCTCGCTGTCCGACAATCTGAAGCCCTGGGAGCTGATCGAGCTGCGCCTGCTGGCGGCGGCCGGCGCCGGTTTCGTCATCGCGCTCTACAATCCAATCAGCAAGGCGCGCCCCTGGCAGCTTGGCCGCGCCTTCGAATGCCTCACAGCGATCCTGCCCGGCACCACGCCGGTGATCTTCGGCCGTGCCGCCGGCCGTCCCGACGAGCGCATCGAGGTTTTTCTGCTGGCCGACGCCGATGCGGAAAAGGCCGATATGGCGACCTGCATCATCATCGGCTCGCCTGAGACCAGGATCATCAAGCGCGGCGAAAAGCCGGCGCTGGTCTACACGCCGCGATCGGCAGCGGGCCCAAGAAAATGATCGACCATCGCGGCAAGAGCTTCGACGGTCTCAGCCGACGCAACGTCCGGCAGCGCTGGCCTGCGGATCATGACCACCTCGATGCCAAGCGCCCGCGCCGCCGCGATCTTGCCGTAGGTCGCCTCGCCGCCACTGTTCTTGGACACGACGACATCGATGTGGTGGTCGCGAAGCAGCGCATGTTCGTCCGCTTCCCGGAACGGCCCGCGCGCCAAGAGATAGGTCGCGTCGGGTACAGCGAGTCTTGGTTCGACCGGATCGACGCTGCGGATCAGATAGTGATGCTGGGGTGCGGCCTCGAAGGCGGCAACCTCCTGCCGTCCGAGCGCCAGGAAGACACAGCGTGGAGCCGATCCCAGCGCCGTCACCGCGCCGACAACTCTGTCGACCAGCGTCCATCGATCACCTTCGGCTGGCTCCCAGCCTGGGCGCCTCAGCGCAATGATCGGCACGCCGGCCTCGTGCGCCGCCTCCGCGGCATTGGCGGAGATTTGAGCCGCATAGGGATGCGTGGCATCGACCAGCAAGTCGATGCGGGTCTCGCGGAGATATGCCGTCAACCCATGGGCGCCGCCGAAACCACCCACCCTCGTCGGCACGCCCTGCGCCACCGGGCTTTCAGTGCGGCCGGCCAGCGACAGCGTGAGCGACACATCGGTGCGCGCGGCCAGCTTTCCCGCCAGTTGCCGGGCTTCGGTTGTTCCGCCGAGGATCAGAATGCGGTGGGTCATCATGCCTGCTGAGGGTCCGCGCGGCGCCAAGCTCAACTCAAGATGGCTAACAATCGTCGGCATCGGCGAGGACGGTGTAGCGGGTCTCGGTGACGAGGCCAAGCGGTTGATCGCCGAGGCCGAATTCGTCTTCGGCGGCACGCGTCACCTTGCCCTTGTCGCGTCTTTCGCCAAAGGCGAAGCACGCCCTTGGCCGACCCCTTTCGATGCTGGGATGCGCGACGTGCTGGCGCTTGCGGGCAAAAAGGTCTGCGTGCTGGCCTCGGGCGATCCGTTCTTCCACGGTGTCGGCGTCACCCTCACCCGTAAGGTGGCGGCGGAGGAGATGCGCGTCATCCCCGCACCTTCGGCCATGTCGCTGGCTGCCGCCCGCCTCGGCTGGGCGCTGCAGGATATCGAGACCATTTCGCTGCACGGCCGCTCGCTCGACCTGATCCGGCCGCTGCTTCACCCCGGCAGCCGCATCCTCGCGCTGACCTCGGACGGCGATGCGCCGGCAGCGATTGCACGCCTGTTGACCGAGCTCGACTTCGGCCCTTCTCGGCTGACAATCCTGGAGGCGCTGGGCGGCCCGAACGAAAGGCTGCGTTCGGCGCGAGCCGACGCCTTCGACCTTGAAAAGATCAATCCACTCAACGTGCTGGCAATCGAAGTTGACTCAACTTCGGAGGCACGCATCTTGCCGCTGACATCGGGCCTTGCCGATCATCTGTTCGAGCATGACGGCCAAATCACCAAACGCGAGATCCGCGCCATTACCCTGTCCGCCCTCGCCCCCAGGCGCGGCGAGTTGCTGTGGGATATCGGCGCCGGCTCCGGTTCGGTCGGCATCGAATGGATGCTGGCCCATCCCTCGATGCGCGCCATTGCCGTCGAGGCCGATCCGGCCCGCGCCGCCCGCATCCGCCGCAACGCTTCACACTGCGGCGTGCCTGGCCTTCTCGTGGTCGAAGGCTCTGCACCCAAGGCGCTTGCCAAGCTAGACACGCCCGATGCGATCTTCATCGGCGGCGGCGGTAGCGATACCGGCGTGCTGGCCGCGGCCATCAAGGCGCTGCGCGTTGGCGGCCGGCTGGTTGCCAATGCGGTGACGCTGGAGATGGAGGCGCTGCTTCTCGCTCGTCACACTGCGCTCGGTGGCGATCTCACCCGCATCGCGCTATCGCGCGTGTCACCTGTCGGCTCGATGCAAGCCTGGCGGCCAGCTATGCCGGTCACCCAATGGAGCTGGGTCAAGCCATGATGGTCGCGGGCATCGGTAGCCGCAAGGGCGTCAGTGCAAGGGATGTGCTTGCCGTCATTGAAACCGCGCTGGAAGCGCACGGGCTGGCGATGACGGCGCTTTCGGCGCTCGCAACTGCTTCTCTGAAGCAGAACGAGCGGGCAATCTTCTCTGCCGGGCGCGAGCTCGCCCTGCCCGTGATCATTGTCGAGGACGATGCGCTCAAGGCCGCGTCGTCGCGCGCAATCAGCCGCTCGAGCCTGTCGCAGGAGCGTGCCGGCACGCCGTCGGTTTCCGAAGCCTCCGCGCTTGCCGCTGCCGGAAAAGACGCGAAACTGCTTGGGCCGCGCATTGTGCTTGGCCCGGTCACCTGCGCCATCGCCATCAGCGGAGACGCGGCATGACGGTCCATTTCATCGGCGCCGGTCCTGGCGCGGCCGACCTCATCACCTTGCGCGGCAGCAGGCTGCTGGCAAACTGCCCGGTCTGCCTCTATGCCGGCTCGATCGTCGCGCCGGACCTGTTGCAGCATTGCGCGCCCGGCACGAAATTGATCGACACCGCGCCGATGTCGCTCGACGAGATCGAAACCGAGTACCTGGCAGCTCACCAGGCCGGCCACGATGTCGCCCGCCTGCATTCCGGTGATCTCTCGGTGTGGAGCGCCGTCGCCGAGCAGATCCGCCGGCTGGAGAAGCACGGCATCGCCTACACGCTGACGCCGGGCGTGCCTTCCTTCGCCGCCGCCGCGGCAGCGCTGCGCCGCGAACTGACCATTCCCGAGGTCGCGCAGAGCCTGGTGCTGACCCGTATCTCCGGCCGTGCGTCAAAAATGCCGCCCGGCGAAACCCTGGCCGGTTTCGGCCGCACTGGTGCGACGCTGGCCATTCATCTTGCCATCCACGCCATCGACCGCGTCGTCGCCGAACTGACGCCATTCTATGGCGCCGATTGCCCGGTGGCGGTCGTCTTCCGCGCCTCCTGGCCGGACGAGCGCGTGCTGACCGGCACGCTGGCGACGATCGAGGCGCAGTTGGCCGCCGATCCGATGGAACGCACGGCGATCATCTTCGTCGGCCGCTCGCTGGCAGCCGAAGGCTTTGGCGAGAGTTCACTTTACGACGCCCACTATCAGCGGCGTTTTCGCGGACGGGATGGACTGTGAACGACGGCACCGGAAACAGAGGCGGAAATACCACAATCGAACAGGCTTTGGCCCGGCTGAACTTCAAGCCGCGCCAGCTGGAGCCGGGTCATGTCTGGCTGGCCGGCGCCGGCCCCGGCGATCCCGGCTGCCTGACGCTGGAAGTGCTGGCGGCACTTGGGCAGTGCGATGCCCTCGTTTACGACGCGCTGGTGTCTCCCGATGTCGTGGCAGTGGCGGCGAGTGCCGAGCTTTTCTACGCCGGCAAGCGCGGCGGCCAGCCGTCGATGAAGCAGGACGACATCACCGCTCTGCTGGTCCGGCTGGCGCACGAAGGCCGGCGCGTCGTCAGGCTGAAAGGCGGCGACCCCTATATTTTCGGTCGCGGCGGCGAAGAGGCGCTGGCGCTGGCGCGCGAGAACATTCCGTTCCGTGTCCTGTCCGGCCTGACCTCGGGCCTCAGCGCGCTTGCCGGTGCCGGCATCCCGGCGACCATGCGCGGCATCAACAAGGCGGTGATCCTGGCAACCGGCCACGCTGCCGGCACCGATGACGATCTCGACTGGGCGGCCATCGCCCGCACCGGCCAGCCGGTTGTCATCTATATGGGCATGGCCAATCTGCCTATTATCACGGCCTCCCTGCTCAAGGGTGGCCTGCCGCCGTCGACGCCCGCCGCGGTGATCGTCGCCGCAACAACGCCGCAGGAGCGCATCGTTGTCGCCACGCTCGCCACCATCGCCGAGGAAGCGGCTGCAGCCGGGTTGACCTCACCGGCGCTGATCGTCGTCGGCGGCATCGTTGCGATGCGCGCGGCATTGGCGGGCGAGCCATGACCCGCGCGATCATCATCGGCGCGCCGCGCTCCGGCTCGGGCAAGACCAGCGTCACCATCGGCATTTTGCGCGCGCTCGCCCGGCGCGGCCTTAAAGTGCGCGGCGCCAAATCCGGCCCCGACTATATCGACCCCGGCTTCCACACCGCCGCGACAGGCCTTTCCGGCGTCAATCTCGACAGCTGGGCGATGCCGCCTGCCTTGCTCAACGCACTGGCCGGTGACGCAACTGAAGATGCCGATTTCATCTTCCTCGAAAGCGCCATGGGCCTGTTCGACGGCATTCCGGCGCCGGCAGGACGCTCCGGCTCCGCTGCCGACCTCGCCCGGCTCTATGGCCTGCCGGTGCTGCTGGTGCTCGACGTTTCCGGGCAGTCGACCACCGCGGCAGCCGTCGCCAAGGGTTTTGCTACCTACGACCCCGATGTCCGCATGGCCGGCGTCGTGCTCAACCGGCTGGGCAGCGAACGTCACCGCCGTCTCTGCAGCGACGCCATCGAGGCGCTCGGCCTGCCAGTCGTCGGCGCCATATTGCGCGACCCGGCGCTAAACCTGCCGGAGCGCCATCTTGGCCTCGTCCAGGCCGGCGAATATGAGAATTTGATAGTGCATCTCGACCGGCTGGCTGACATGGTCGAAAGATCGCTCGACCTCGACGCCATCATGGCGCTGGCGGCGCCATTGGCGCCCGCTCCCGGCAGTTTCGGCGATGCGCTGCCGCCGCCCGGCCAGCGCATCGCATTGGCGCAGGACGCCGCTTTCACTTTCCTCTATCCGCATGTCGCCACGCATTGGCGCAAGGCCGGGGCGGAAATCGTCCCCTTCTCGCCGCTCGCCGACCAAGCGCCCAGCGACAGTTGCGACGTCTGCTGGCTGCCCGGCGGCTATCCCGAGCTTCATGCCGGCCGCCTCGCCGGCGCCGCGAATTTCAGGGCAGGCATCGTGGCCTTTTCGGCAACGAAACCGGTGCATGGCGAGTGCGGCGGCTTCATGGTTCTGGGTGAAGCACTGGAAGACGCCGAGGGCGAGACATACAAGATGCTCGGTCTGCTCGGCCACTCGACCAGCTTCGCCAAACGCAAGATGAATCTCGGCTACCGCGAGGCGCGGCTGCGGGCCGATTGCCCGCTGGGAGCCCAAGGCACGCTGATCCGCGGCCACGAATTCCACTATGCGCAGATGACCGCGACCGGCAATGACGAACCGCTGGCCGACCTCGCTGATGGCCAGGGCAATCCGCTCGGCGCCTCCGGCTATCGGCGCGGCCATGTCAGCGGCACGTTCTTCCATGCCATTGCGAGAGGCGAATGACGGTCGTCCCCTCACCCCGGCAAGCCCTCGACGACATCGCGCTCTGCCTCGTCTTCTTCACCCGGCTGCCACTGCCGGTCGTCGATTTTCGGGACCGCAGCCTTGCGGCTGCGATCTGGGCAGCGCCCGTCGCCGGCCTCGGCGTCGCGGTCATCGGTGCGCTTGTCTATGCTGTCGGCTCATGGCTCGGCCTTGCCGCCGGCCCGGGAGCGGCACTTGCCCTTGCCGCAACCTTGCTCGCCACCGGCTGCATACACGAAGACGGGCTTTCGGATGTCGCCGACGGTTTTGGCGGCGGCAAGACGCGCGAGAAAAAACTGGAGATCATGCGCGACAGCCGTATTGGCGCCTATGGCGCCTGCGCGCTCGGCATCTCGCTGCTGATCCGCTGGAGCGTGCTTTCGGGTTTCGCTGGCACCGTCTACGTGTTCTTGGCCCTCATCGCCGCGCATGCCGCTTCGCGCGGCTTGTTCGGCGCTTTCATGCATCTATTGCCGGCGGCGCGCAGCGACGGGCTCTCGGCCGACGCAGGCATGGTGTCGGCCGAAACCGCCATTGCCGGTGCCGTGCTCGGCGCCGTGGCGCTGCTGGCGCTAGGGTTCGGTGGCGCGGTCGCCGCGCTCATCCTGCTCGGCCTGTTGTTTGCCGCCTTCCGCGAGCTGTGCCGCAACCAGATCGGCGGCCAGACCGGCGATACGGTCGGCGCCCTGCAGCAGCTTGGCGAAATCGCAGTCCTGCTCGTCGCTTCCGTTTGCCTTTCCTGACTCTGTTTCGGAGACTTTGCCCCCATGCCTTTCAAATCGCTCGATGAACTGCGCGCGACCTGCCTCGATCTGCCTTCGGGCAGCGACGCCGCGGCCAGTGCCGTTGCCCGCCGCCAGGACACGCTGACCAAGCCGCAAGGCAGTCTTGGCCGATTGGAGAGCATCGCCGCCTGGCTGGCCCGCTGGCAAGGCCGCGACATGCCGCAGCTCGACCGCGTCAAAGTCTTCGTATTCGCCGGCAACCACGGCGTCACCGCACAGGGCGTGTCCGCCTTCCCGTCGGAGGTCACCGTGCAGATGGTGGCGAATTTCGCCGGCGGCGGTGCTGCCATCAACCAGCTCGCCCGCATCGCAGGTGCCGAACTCGATGTCATTCCGCTGGATCTCGATCGTCCGACCGGCGATTTCACGCAAGTGCCGGCGATGGACGACGAGGCCTTCCTCGCCGCCGTCTCGGCCGGCTACGGCGCGGTGACGAAAGACCTCGATCTCGTCTGTTTCGGTGAAATGGGCATCGGCAACACCACGCCGGCGGCTGCCATTTCGGCCGCCCTGTTTGGCGGCGGCGCGGAAAAATGGACCGGGCGCGGCACCGGCGTCGACGATGCCGGCCTTATACGCAAGATCACCGCCATAGAGGCCGGCCTCAAGCGACATGCCGAGGCGCTTGCCGACCCGCTGAAGATCGCAGCCGCCCTTGGCGGGCGCGAACTCGCCGCCATCTTTGGCGCGACGCTGGCCGCGCGCCATTTAGGCGTGCCGGTGCTGCTCGATGGCTTCGTCTGCACCGCCGCCGCCGCACCGCTGGCGAAATTGCACCCTGCCGGCCTCGCCCACGCGCTCGCCGCGCATGTCTCTGCCGAATCCGGCCACCGCCGCCTGCTCGAGGCGCTCGGCCTGCCGCCGCTGCTCGACCTCGGCATGCGGCTCGGCGAAGGCTCAGGCGCCTGCCTCGCCGTCAACATCGTCCGCTCGGCACTCGAATGCCACGCCCGCATGGCAAGTTTTGCGGAGGCTGGTGTTTCGGAGAAGTAAATGTTCGCAAACTCGTGAGAGGCGACACACGCATCGGCTCGACACGGGGCGTGAGACGGCATTTTACCGCCTCACGTTCTCACCCTGTTCCAGGGCATTGCCACCTAAGTCTTTGAAATCTTTGGTGGGTGCGACAGGGATCGAACCTGTGACCCGCTGATTAAGAGTTATCGCGCCAGCCATTCCAGCCGTGCCCGAACGGCCTCAAAGCGTATCGTTTCCGCGCTTTTCATAACTCATCCGATATCACCTATTTGCACCCGCTGCCAATATTTTGATGGCAATGTGTTGGCAGACGTTGACAAAACGCAAACGCATTCGTATTCATGATGCATACCGATGTTTGCAAAAGATCAATGAGGACCGCCATGCTTGAACATACCCACGCCCATACCGACGAAGCTACCGCCTCGAAATCGGGCGGCAAGGCCGCTGCCAAGGCCGCCAAGGCAGGCCCCGCCTTTTCCGTGGACGTGGACGCCGCCCCGTTCCGTCGCGCGCTGTCGGCCCTCATGCCATACAGCGAGCCCCGGAACACAATTCCGATTCTCGGATGCGTCACCATTTCCATGGATGCCCCCGCACAACGCCTCGGCGTCTCGCTGTTCGATATCGACATGGCGATTGAAACGACACTGCCGGCTCTTTCCTCTTTTGGTTCTGGCGACGCGTTCGCGGTGCCGCTGCGCACCCTGGCGGCCTTCATGAACGGCGCCGATGGCGAGGTCGTAGAGATTCGAAAGGCGGCCACCGACGAACGCGTCACCTTCACCTGTGGCGATTTCAGCGCCGCCATAATCCCGATGCCTGCCGACGAGGCGCCGCGCCTCACCGGCCCGAAATTTTCCGACGCCGGCTTCCGCCGCATCCCGCTCGCCGAAGGCGTTATGTCATGGCTTCTCGGCCTCACCTTGCCTTTCGTGTCGACCGAGGAAACAAGGTACTATCTCAACGGCGTCGCCTTCGAATTCGGCGTTGACGATGACGGCATGTTGCGGGCCATAGCTACGGACGGCCACCGCCTCGGCTCGCGCCAGACGAAGACGACCGCCAATATCGTGGGCCGGCCGACCGTCATCATCCCCCGCGCCGCGATTAAGGCGGTCGCACACCTCGCCGCCGGTAAAGAGGTCGTGCTTTCCGTTGATGACATGAAAGCTGAATTGAGTTTCGGCGACACTGTTATTCGAACAAAGTTGATCGACGGCACCTTCCCCGACTGGCGGCGGGTCGTCCCCAAAGGTCCGTTTAAGGAATTCGAACTGGACGCCGGCAAGATCGGAAGGCTTCACCGCGCCTCGGGCGGCGTGAGGCGGGAGCGGGGAGTTGCCGTCAAGGTGAAACCCTGCGAGGGCGGCATGTCTGTTTCTGCAAACAACCCCGAGTTTGGCGAGGTGTCCGCCGTCTTCCGTGGTGAGACGCCCGAGGGCGTCGACGCGTTCGGCGTGAACAGCCGTTATTTCGCGGACATGGCAAAGGCCTTCGGGGCGAAGCGGATTCGGCTTGGCTTCACCGGCTCGGGCGACCCGCTCATGGTGAACGTTTCGGGCGGCCCTGCCGGCGAGTTTGCCGTGCTCATGCCTATGCGCGTGTAGTATGGCCGAGGAAAAGGACCGGCCGGCCGCCTCGGGCGCCCCTGGCACGGCATGGAACGACCCGAAGGTGCCAGGCCTTCGGCTTCGCTACCTCGCGACCAAGGCCGTCTATTACCTCTCCTATAGGACCAAGACCGGAAAACAACGCGCCTACAAAATCGGCGACGTCCGCTTCGTCACCCTCACCGCTGCCCGCACCAATGCGAAAGACGTTTTGGCGCGGGTTGCCAAGGGCGAAGACCCCGCCGGGGAAAAGGCAACGGCCGCGAGTCGGCCCACCATCGATCAATTGCGCGAATGGCACGCGGAACGCCATTCCGCGACCAAGAACAAGAAATCGTGGGCCGATGACGTCGCCGCGCTCTATGTCAATCACATCATCCCTCACCTCGGCCCCGACATGGCGGTGGCGGACGTCGCGGAGTCTCATATCGAGGCATTGCACCACAAGATGAGGGCGACGCCGAACCAAGCGAACCGGGTCGCGGCGTGCCTGCACAAGGCGTTCAATCTGGCCGAAAAATGGGGCTGGCGGCCCCGCAAGTCCAACCCGGTGCATGTCGAGCGGTACAAGGAACGGAAGCGAAAACGGTTGCCGCAAGCTGATGAGGCTATCCGGCTATTGATCGCCCTCAATGCGATGCGCGAGAACGACCCGCACTTCGTCGGCCTAGTGGAACTTCTATGCTTCACCGGCGCCCGCCTAACCGAAATCATGCACGCGCGTTGGGATTGGGTGAAACCGGATGGGCTCCATTTGCCGGACTCGAAAAGCGGCATAAAGATCCTTCCGCTGTCCGCCCTCGCCCGCGATGTCTTGAGGGACATTCCGCGCCTGCGGCGCAACCCGTACATCATCTGCGGCAGGCTACACGGCCGCCATATGGTGAACGTCACGCACCCATGGAAACGGCTTATGGCCGCCGCGAACATCACCGAAAACTTGGTGCGCCATGATCTGCGGCGGTTCTTCGCATCCGCCGGCCTATCGGGCGGACTCGAGCTATCTCACGTCGGGAACTTGCTCGGGCATATGGACCCGCAAACCACCAAGCGTTACGCCTTCCTGCTCACCGGCGCCGCTCAAAAGATGGCGGACACCGCTGCGGAATCGGTCAAGGAAATTATGACCGGCGGCGGCAAGGTTGCGGTATTGCGGCGTTGAATGGAAACTATGCACAATGTATATTCAGCGCATGAACACTGCAGCCGACGACCAGCGCGAATTCGAATTGCTCTTTGAGAAATCGGGGCTTGAACAGAAACAGCTTGCCGGCTTGCTCGGCAAGACACCGGTTCAAGTGAATCGCTGGCTTACCGCGCGGAAGGACAGCGGCGCCCCGCCGTTCTATGCGATACAATTCCTGCGCATGTATTTGATGCTGCCGGTTTCGGCTCGGGCTCACTTGCCAGCCAGGATCATAGAATATCCTAAGAAAGCGGCGTAGTGGTCAATCCGCTTCCGATGGCAAATCTACCCTAGTGAAAGTCAATCTTTTTTGACGGCCGCGCGGTGAGGCTTTTGAGACTGATGAGCGCAGGCGTGTCGATCTTCGATGCTATGCGCCGGGCGAGTTCCCGCAATTCGAAAAAGCCGTCAATACTCATCAGGCTCAATGGTTGGCCTGACGAAGTATCCCACCGCAAAGGTGCTTTGTCTTGCCTGTACGAAGATCCGTTCATCTCGCAAATGGCGTCGTATATCGCCTGTGCGATCAACATTTCGGCACGGATACGCTCTGCGTCTTTTTGGCTATTCACGAGAATTTTCCCCCAAACCCGCGCTCCCCCTTAGTCGGTTTTATTGGGCGCCGCTAGATCACGCGGATGTGACACGTCGGATAAAATCGATTGATATGGCGGGGGAGAGCACGCCGCTGCTCCCGAGTCCCACTGCTCACTAGTTTTAGGCCTAGACCCGCTTTCTAAGCGGCGCGTACAACGCGCATGATCGCTTCCCACCAATAGGCGAGGAACCCAACGGCGACGCCGCCGAGGGCCGTTCCAGCTATGCCAGACACGAACAGCGCACCGATCCCGCGTTGCTTCCATTGCTTCACCTCGTCGGTGATCGCTTTGGAGTCCTTGACATCGCCCTTCATGGCGGCGACTTCGACGCTTAGCTCGCCGATGCTTTCAACGACCTCGTCAACGCGGCGATGCACTACGGCGCGATGTTTGTCGCCGTCCGCAATGCTCTTTTCGATGCCCTCGACCTTGGCTAGCAAGATACCAAGCGTGCGCTCGACGGAGGTTTGCGCCATGCTAGAGCCCTGCATTCCATTCGCGGACGCCATCAACCTGGCCCGAGCACGTATCGAGCCCGGCGCCGTTGACGTCGCCGCGCACGATCCAATCTTCTGTTTTCTCGGGGCCGCCCTTTTTGTGCCAGCGCTTCGGGCACGGCTGAATCAGATACGCCGGCACCTTCTCCCGAACCGTCACAGTCTTGACCACAACCGGCGGGCTAGTGGTCGTACAGCCGGCGCAAACTGTCAGGGACAGGAGCGTCGAGATAAGAGCGGACGTTTTCATCTTTGCCTTTCAGGTCGGCCCGAGCCGTGGTTGTTTCGATTAATGCGGTGTTCGCGGCGGCAAGCTTCAAGGCTAGGTCCGCCGCAATCTTGTCGTTGGCGGCATCCTGCTTTTGCATCCGGTCTATGGTGTCAACGCTCACCTTGTTTGCGTCCACCGCCTTGTCGAGATTGCCTTGCAGCCGAGCGGTTTCCGCCTCGGCCTTGATGGCGTTGCCGCGATAGACGGCCGCCGCACTAAAGAGCCCGAGGAAGGCGAGCGCGACGAGGCCAGCGATGATGAGCTTGATTTGCATCAGCGAATCCCCGACACGCAAAGCTCGGCCTCGCCGATACGTTGGGCGTCACCCATTTCGCGGCGATTGATGAGGCCTTTGACTACTTGCCCACCGGCCCGGTTGAAAGCGGTCTGCGCTTCGCACGCCTCGCGGTATTTGTTCGCGCGAGTGAAGCGTGCCGCCGATGATTTGCAGGCGGCGCCGACCCCGAAATTATAGGCGCCGGAAATGAGCGTGGCTTGAAGGCTGATCGGCTTGCTATCGAAACCGGTGATGCACTTCGTCAACGGCTTATAATAGTCGTTGGTTACGCGCGAGATCAGCATGTCATAGCACTCGGCTTTCGTCCTCGTCATGCCGGGGCCGATGCCTTTGGTTTCGCCGTAGCAGATGTCGTAGATCTTCGCGTACCGGTCCCAATGTGACTTGAGCACCAGGCCTTCCCACGGGATGATTGCGGCGTCGACGGCGAGCCGCACCGCCGCCGGAATTGGCTCGGGCTTCGCAACCATGTAACGGCCGCCGACAAGGGTCGCGACCGCCATGACGGCGGCAATTGCGTTGCGTGCGCGGTTGCTAGACTTGATCTTATTGATTGGCATCTGAGGGTTTCCCTGAAACGGTTTCTTGAGGAATGAGGCGGGCGATAGCCGCCGCGACTGAAAACAGGCCGGCGAGCAATCCGAACACCGGGGCCGGGATCGGCAGGTAGCCGAAGAAAAACGGCCACGCGGTATCGATGGCGCCGAGCACAGCGGCGAATACAGCGGCGACGTTGAGGCGGAACGACCAAGCGCGGCAGACCACTTTTCGCCAATTGCTGATGAGCTTCATGGCGCGCCCTAGCTCGGAACATCGATAATGAAACCATCGGTCGGCGGCGTGGATTCCACCGGTTCCGCCGGGGCGTCCGGGTCGATCTTGTCGTCGTCGGTTGGCGTGGTTTTCTTGACGCCGGCCGGGACATCGGCTTGCGCCTCGGCGAACAGTTCGGCGTCAATCGCGGTCGTGTAGGCGCCGCTGGCCGAGTAGGTATGAGTCGCGCTCTTGATGCGCCATTCCGCCGGAATGTACGGCCGGAAGCTGGACAGGATTAGCTTGGCCTCGGCCTGGACCGATGGACGGCCGCCGATGGTGCAAGAGAATGAAGCTTTGCCGCGCGCGCTCTTGTTGCCATACGACTCAGCGGCGGCCTGTGCCTCGGCTTCGTTGTGATAGGTGTAACGGAGGTCATGGAACGGCTCTTCGCCGGTCGTGGCCTCTTTAAGCTCGCCGCTGCGAAGATCCGTCCAGAAGGCACGCACGCCGCCCTTGGCATCGGTTCCCGCGTCGTCCGGGGTATCAATGATGTAATCGCCTTCGGCTTGCTCGGCGGCGGTGTTGCCAGCGGCCCCGGCGGCGCCTTGTGCGGTGGAGCCACCACCGTCAAGGCCGCCGGCCTCGCCCGCTTCGTCACGGGCGGAATACTTGAATGAGAAGGTGGAGCAATCCGCCTCGACAAGCGTAACCGTTGCGAGGGCTTCGCCGGTAACCGCCTTGGCGGTGCCGCGCTTCGCCACTGCGAGCTTGCCCGCCACGGGGCGCGCAACGGCGTCATGCCCGGCGGCGAGGCGGGTCGCAAAGGACATGTCCGACTCGTTGCGCTGGTCAATATGGCGCATGACGATGCCGGACAACGCGGGGTCAATCTTGGCCTCGTATCCGTTCCGGCCAGCGATTTCCGACATGATCGCGCCGAGCGTCTTTTGATGATAGCTCTTGGTCTTGGGCGTCCGGAACGACTTCGGCATCGCTGCAGATCTGCCTGTGACTTTCAGCACCCGAGGCGGCGAAGAAACGTCGAGGTCATCGATAAGGTAAGGGCCGAAGGTGACCGCTTCGCCTTCGCGATAGCCGAGGGTCACGGTGACGGTCGAGCCGATAAGCGGCATCGCCGCTACGGCTCCGTCGCTCCACCTGGCGCGGTCGTCTAGTTCTATCGTGACCCGGTCGGACTTGTCTTCCGCCTCGTCATGGCACTCCACCGACAAGAGCCGGTCGGCGAGCCCGCCGGTGATGTCTTTGCCATCGGATGAGAAGGAAGCGAACGGGGTCATATCAACCCCAAATCCGAATTATTGGCGTAGCTTCCGGGCGCGGAAGTTCCGGCAGATTGACCAGAGTTCCGGCCGAGAGTACCGGCCCGAGGCGCGCCAAGCCGGGGTTTGCTTCGTACACGCGTTCGACAGCAAGCGGTTGCTGGCCCTTCTCATAGAAGCGCCAACAAATTTCATCGACCATGTCGCCGTCTTTGGCGCGGTAAAGGTCCACAAGCCACCTGTTTGCAATTGGCAAACACTGTACTCGACCCGAGCCGCCGGTCGTACCCACGATCCGGGAAAGCTGGCTTATCCGCCATCTGGCCCATAGCTTTTGAGGTCAATATTGAATTCCTGTTTTCGGGGCGCGCCGTTGTCCAGAAAGAACGTTTGCGTTTCATCGACACCAAGGATCACGAACAATCCGAAAATCCGGCCAAGACCGGAAACCAGCATGTTCGGTTGACCAAGCGAGGCAATGGCCCTCATGGCGTTCAATTGCCCGAGCCCGCCGCGAAAGGCCGGGTAGATCGTGCCGCTCAAGAGGAACGATGTATGGCCGGCGCCGATGAACTGCATGGCGGGGTGACGGCCGATTCTGTCCTGGGAAACCCACCTATATTCATCGCTTCGTTCAAGCGCCTGATAGGCGGCGGTGGACAGGCTGAAACGAAACGGACCAAGACCCATCATTATCGACATCGCATCAATCCGACAGGCTTGATTGGAGGTTGGCCGAGTGCTGCGCCGCCGCCGCGCCGAGCGCGCGCGTGACCATGCCTTGCGCCTCGGCCGGCGTCATGCCCTGCACGTTGACGGTGACACCGCCAACGTTGAACGGCGCGTTGACGGTCTGCGGCTCATGGGCGATCAGCGGTTCCGGCATCACAAAGCTGTTCGTGGTGACGGTGCCAGCCTCGACCTTGTCCGTCCTCTCGGTCGCTTTTCCGAGGTCCCCAATCGGTTTCATGAGGTCGCGCCAGGCCGCCGTAAACCCGGCGGTCACGTTTTCCATGGGCCTGACGCTCGGGGCGAACGCTGGCGCCGCCGCTGGCCGCTGTTCCGCTGGCGGCTTTTTCACCATCCCGCCAACCCTGGCGCCGGCATCGCCCGCCGCCGCATTCGGCGATACCGTGGTGAGATCAAACCCGAGCCGAGATTTGATGCTTTCGGGAAGCCAGCCAATGAGGTCGGCAACGGCTCCTTTCAACCACGCGACAACCTCGCCCCACTTCGATTTCAGACCTTGCCAGATGGAGTCCACCATCGCGGCCCCAACGTCATAGAGCTTGCCGGGAATCGATTGGATGTAGGCCACGGCAGACGAAAACAGGCCGGTGACATAATCCCAAAACTCGCCGAAGAACTTCGCGATGGAATCCCAATTCTGATAGATCAGGTATGCGGCGCCAGCGATGGCCGCCACGGCGGCAAGGAACCATCCGACAGGGGTCGCCATGATGGTTATGCCAAGGGTCACAAAGGCGGCGCCAACGGCCGTTAGGGCGGTGATGAGCGGCGCCGCCGTCCATGTCCCGAGCACGATTAAAACGGTCTGCATCGGCCCGCCGAGGAAGTCCACAACGGGCTTGATGGCGTCCAGGAAGGCCGTAAAGTTTTCGGCGATGCGGCTGATTTCCTGCCGGATATCCGACGCCGGATTCATGAGGTCACGAAGCACGCCCGCAAACGTATTCACCCAATCCGAGATAGTGGACCGGACCAAGGTTGCGTTCGCGTCAAACCACTTCGTGGTGGTTTCGATCAATTCGTTCATGACCGGCAAAAGCTGGACGCCGAGAAACAGCTTGAGCCCGTTCACCCGGACTAGCAGCGCGTCGAGGTTGTCGCCGAATTCATCGGCCGCCGCCGCCGCGCGAGCGCTCATGACGCTGCCGGTGCGCCGAGCCTCGGCCCGCAATTCGGCGAGTCCGTCTGCGCCATCCGACAGCATCTTGACCATATCAACGCCGGACTTCCCGAAGAGCTTGAACGCTAGCTCATTTCGGCGAAGCGGATCTTTGACGCGGGTAAGCGCCGTCATCGTGTCGTTTAGAATGTCCTCGGTTGAACGAAGCTGTTTGTTCGGCCCCTTGAGGACAACGCCGAGTGATTTGAAGTCCTTCGCAAGCGCCTTGTTCCCGCGAGACGCGGCAGACGCATTGATCCCGAGTTTTTGAATTCCCTTGGTCAGGGACTCGGATTCGATGCCGCTCATTTTGGCAGCGAAGCGGTATTCCTGCAGCGCCTCGACGCCGATGCCGAGCTTGAACGAAGCTTCGCCGATCTCGCTGCCGAGGTCCGACGCACTCTTCGCCAGCGCATAGGCGCCAGCGACGGCGCCAGCACCGCCAAGGCCGAGGAGTCCGACGAATGAAGAAAGGCGGCCGGTCGTTCGCGCCAGGCCGTCACCAAGGCCGCCTATGGCCCTGCCGAGGCGCCCCACGGACGCGCCGATGCGGTCGAAGCCAAGACGGGAGCTAAGAGCCGCAAGGCGCGCCTGCAACCGCTTAATCGGCCCGCTGATGCGGTCAATCAGCGATAGCCTTACGGCGGCTTCTGCTACAGGCTTCCCGGCCATTTACGTTTTCGCCCTTGCGCGCTCGGCGGCGAGCTTGCGCCACATGACGAGTTCCGAAAGATCCATTTCCCACATTTCGGACGGCGGCCAATGGAAGACGGTGGCGATGTCCGCCATGAGGGCAGAGACGGACTCGAGCGTTACGCCCGCTTCCGCCTCCCCATAAAACCCTCAATGATCTTGCCGAGCGCGTCGATGTCTTCGGCATCCAGAAGGTCGAAGGCCTCGGGCGGCCATCCCGCAAGCTGGCAGATGATGAACGCCGTTTTGTCGATGTCCGATTCCTGTCGGTCCATGCCGCGAATGTCTTTGCCCTTGATGCGGCGCAAGACGGCTTCCTTGACCTCGCGACCCTCAAGGTCGATTGACTCGACCAGCGGATGCCTGATTTGTTTGCGAATATCGGTCATTGACGGACTTTCTTAAAGGCCGATGGCGTTGCGCTGCGTCGCAAGCTGATCGACGCCGCCGATGCGGCGAACCATGTTGATGATGTCAATTTCCACGTACTCGACGTCGGCCTGGCGGTAGCGGAAGTAATCGAGTTCGTAGGTGAGCGTCTTGGTCGACTTGGTGCCCGGCTTCCATTCGCTGAATTCGGTCACCGCTAGGAGTCCGCGCATGTTCACAACGGCGGCCTCGGCGTTCTTGCCTTGCGCCTGCACGGCACCGCGAGCGGTAAGCGGAATGTTGTCGACGCCGATAAGGCTGATGATGGCGGGGTCGTAGTCGGAAAGGATGATGGTTGCGGTCATCGCCTCCATGCCCATTTCCAGTTTCTTCGGCGCGTCCATGCCGCCGGCTCGGTGCTCTTCGGTAAGCAGCGTGATCGTCGGCAGCGTTATGGAATCGCAGCGGCCCGCAAAGGAGCCGCCGTCGAGATAGAGATTGAACGCCTTTAGCTGGCGCGGAAGGGCAGCGGTCATATGACAAGATCCTCAAGGAAATCGTTGACGATGCGCGACCGGAAGATGACGTGCTCGGCCGGATAGGGCGGCGTGAAATCGATGTTGAACCACACCTTGCCCTCGGATATCGAGGCCGGCGAATTCAGGTCCGGGTCGGCGTAGCATCGGCCGCCGATAAGCGCGCCCATCGCGACAAGGCTGCGAATGTAGGCGTTCACGGACTCTTCAACATCATCGATATAGGTCTTCGTGATGTTGCGATCCACGGCCCAAAGATGGGCGCGAAGGATGGAGTCGTTGATGATATCCGCCGTGCGCACCACGGACAGGAAGGCGAATTTCGCGTCGCTGGAAAGCGTGCGGTTGCCCCAAAGGCGGTAACCATCCTCGCGGATTATGGTGGCGACGTTGCCCTCATTGAGGAGGTTGGCGCGGCTATTGAAATCACCCAGGGCGAAGTCGATGGCGCGAGCGGTGCCGACGATACCGTTGATATTCTGGTTTGACGGCGACCACCAGAATCCGCGGTCATTGTCGATCTTGGCGATGAGCCCGGCAACGGCGGACGAAGCGGGCTCATTGACCACGTTGGCGCCGCGCGCAACCTTCACGTAGGGGTCAACCACATAGACCCGCTTGGAGCCGAAGTCGTCCGCATAGGTGAGCGCGGCGGCGTCCGTGCTGTTCGGGCCGTCCGCGATGATGACGGCTTTGAGGCGTTCCGCGATACCGATCAATTCGGCGACAACAGCGTTTGCTGTGGCGCCGAGGGTGACGGATGCGGCGGCGCCGGCAAGATTGGCCGAAGCCGCGAAAGAGAAGGTCGGGGCCACCGTGTAGCGGCCCGCCGAGGTGATGGCGATAGCGGTAAGCGCGCCGCCGGCAACCGTAAACGTGCCAGCGGCGCCGCTGCCGGTGCCGCCGATGAAGGCGAGCGGGAAGGTACCATTGGTGCCGGTCGCGCCGGGAGTAATGGCGCCGTGGCCGGTGACGCCGAGCGGGCGTTCCCCGGTGAACCCTGGCGCGATAAGAATGCGTGGGGTGACGCCAACGGCGGACTGCGAGTCCATGGCGATGTGAACACCATCAAGGATGTTCGCCAGGGTTTCGCCGTCGTCTTCGCCTTCCTCGACCCGGCAAACCACGATGACGGCGCCGATCTGGTCAAGGATGAGGTCGACCGCATTAGGCAAGGTGCCGAGGCGGGTCGCCCCAACCGATACGTCCAGCTTTGCGGCCTCGCCACGGCTTCCCGCGATGAGGACAGGAGTCAGAAGCGGGTAGACCAGCGGGTCCGCGTCCGGTGCGGTGCCGACGATGAAAATGACCGAGGAACGGACAGTGCGGATCGGGCGCGGCCCGTCATCGATCTCGATGAGTTCAACGCCGTGAAGGAAGCCGGGCATATTTGCAAATCTCCGATGTCAGGATTTGCTATAGGCGCGCGTTGACGTTTCGCAAACGAAGAATGCGGGACTCGGACGGAGCTTGAGACTTGCAAAGCTCTTCCGCATGCCGCAATGACAAGAGAGGATCTAGCCCGAGGAATTTCGACAATGAGCATCCAAGCCCGTGCGCATTCGTTCCTCCGCAGCACGCCGCTGCGCTACTACTATCATCTGCTAAAGGCTCGAATCGGCGGCGCGCCCCAATCCGATGAAAGCGCCATTCTCGCCCGGCTTGCCGTAAACTGTCCGCGCACCTTCGTCGAATTCGGCTTTCACCCGACAGAATACAATTGCATCGGCCTCGCTAACTTCAACGGGCTGCTAGTTGACGGTGACGACACTACGGTTCGCCTCGCCAAGGCCGTCCTTTCGAGCCGTATAGAGGCACGGCAAAGCTTCATCACCCTTGACAACATCAAGACCCTCGGGGCGCACTTCCCAAAGCTCGGGGTACTCTCTGTCGACGTCGATGGA
This sequence comes from Mesorhizobium sp. M6A.T.Cr.TU.017.01.1.1, assembly GCF_004023115.1. Classification (NCBI taxonomy): domain Bacteria; kingdom Pseudomonadati; phylum Pseudomonadota; class Alphaproteobacteria; order Hyphomicrobiales; family Phyllobacteriaceae; genus Mesorhizobium; species Mesorhizobium sp. M6A.T.Cr.TU.017.01.1.1. The sequence goes on along the minus strand of NZ_RZTA01000054.1, from coordinate 13,338 downwards.
AACGATTACTGGTTTCTCAAAGAACTGTTGCCCGTAAAGCCGGCCGTTATTTCCGTCGAGTACAATGCAAGCCTTGGTCTAAATCCGGTCACAGTCCCTTACGATCCGTCTTTTGATCGGAAAGACAAGCACGAAAGCGGCTGGTATCACGGAGCGTCAATAACGGCTCTGACAAAACTTTGCAAAGATCACGGCTACAAGCTCGTCGCCGTTTCTGCGGCTGGCGGCAATATATTCTTCGTGCCGGAATCTTCTAATCTGCCGGAACTGGAGCCGGCACAAGCATATCGCGAAAGCACCCTGCGCAACAGATGGTCTGGCACGATGGCTAAAGAGCAGTGGGATCGAATTAAGCACATGCCATTTGTCGATGCCACATGAGAGAGACTGAAATGAAAACGTACAGCGGCCCACCACTTCGCTTCACGATCCATGCGGTTCAGCAGGAGCGGCAAGTTTCCATGCCGATTGAGACCAGCGAGGACGAAGGGGAGATGCGCAAGCACTTCAAGGACATCTGCAAGCAGATGCCGAAATTGCATGTAGCTCTATACGATGGCGAGGTGCTGATTGAAGAGCGCCGGCCGGACGCGTCGATCAATTAGTCGTCTGCCCGGACCAACGAGTCGGCCGGTACGTCCTTGCGAACGATAGCCCGAGCCGAGATTACCGCGCGGTCGCCAATCGTCACGCCTTTCATGATCATGGCGCCGGTGCCTATCCAAACATCGTTTCCTATCGTCACCGGCGCAGAACGGATACCTGGGTCGGTGCGGGGATGGCCTGTCCGAAAGATTGCCACCGTTTGGGCGAACCGCTTTTCCGCATCCATGGGATGCGAGTTCGTATCGTGGATTGCGACGCCGGAAGACACGAGCACCCCGTTGCCGATCTTGACCCCGGCGGCATCGGATGACCAGATGGTCGAACCGGCGCCCACGTAACAGAAATCTCCGATTTGGATATTCCCTTCGTGCGCGAAGATCTGCAAATGTCCGTCTACATTGCAGTCTGCGCCAATCTTCACCCGCGATCTGTCACCGTTAATATTGAAGATTTCAGCGCCCGCACCGAACCGAGTTCTAGGCCCGATGATTGCACTTTCCTTGGCCGCGCCGGTGGCGATCCACGACAATAGGCGGCGGCGAAGAGCAAGGATGGTTGAGAAAATACGCATTCGCAAACCTCTGCCATGAAAGCTCTTGTGATCTCAAGCAGCAAAGCGAGCGATGTTTTCGGCGTAGTCTTGCGCCACCACCTCGGCGGCAGTTCTTCCGGAAAGAGTCAGATCCGCGCCATAGGCCCTATGCAACACTAGGCCAGGGCAAGCGTGTTGGCCGACCGAGCCGCCGTTGCCCCAATTGAGCGGAACGCTATTCGCCGTGAGGGCCGGCGCGCCGAGCGCGATACTGGCGACCTGCACCTCATTTTTGAAATAGAGCAGATTTGCCCCAACCTTGGCGATTGCTACCTGTTCAAGCCCGTTCGGAGCGCCGACTGTCGCTGCACCCGTAGGGCTTCCCGACACAAAGGCATCCATTCTGCCAAACAGATAGTTGGTGGTGTAGCGGTGCGCCATCCATGGTCCGACGCCGGAATAGGCAGCGGAGGTGTTCTTTGTAAGCAGAAAGCCGACATGCCCGGTCGGGTCAACTGCCGGGTAGCTGACCATGGTCGAAAGCACAAAATCATGCGTCAGATCGCTTTGGAAATATTCGAGACCAGTCCCGATCTGGACGCGGCCGAGCGAGGCCGGAGTTCCAAGCAGAAGACCCTTGCGCGCCGCCGAAAACTTGATGCCACCGATCACGACCTCGGGTGCGCTCGTATAGCCCGAGCCTGGCGCCGTGACCGTAAATCCTGTGATGGCGCCGGCTGCTACCGTGGCGGTCGCAAGGGCGCCAGTCCCGCCGCCGCCGACAAGCAAGACGCTTGGGGCCGCCGCGTACCCGGTGCCACCGGCGGCAAGGGTAATCCCCCCGATAGTGGCGCCGGAAAGAACGGCCGTCCCCGCGCCGCCAACGCCGGCCGTTCCGTTCTTGATCCGGGCATTCGGTCCACCCGATACCAGAGAGCGGATCACCGCATCGTTCGCGACGATATCTACCTCCGGGTCCCAACAACCGAGGCGCATGGGATCAATGAGAAATAGGGAACCGTCGTCCAACAATCCGTCAGCCTTCGCATATGGATTGTTGAGGCCGGCCGCCATGGCCGTAGGGGACACCAAGGAAAAAGCGCGTGCCATTTTATATTCCTCGCGAGGTAAGTTGATCGTTGATGTATCCGGCCACAACCGCCCTGCCGAGCGCGGTCGTCGGGTGCGTGCCGTCACCGAAGAGTGACAGTTTCGCGATGGGGAACACCGTTCCTAGAACCGTGATATCCTGGGTGTAGCCGTCTGCAATTAGCTCGGTCTGCAGGTCGACGCTCTCGCCAGGGTACGCCGCCAAAATCGCAGCGGTGAGCGCTCGGCTATCCTGTATCTGCCGCTTGCTTTCGATTTCGGACGTTGCCAACCCGATGCCGGCCCCTGCACCATTTGCTTGGGCTGTCGCATCTGTCAGGCGGCCAAAGCCGATGTGATCGCAAGCGACCAAAACTTTCTTGACCAGCGGCCTAACGCAATTGACGATGGCGGCTATGTTGGCAAGCGTGGCCGCCTGGCTGTAAGTGCCTTCGCGGTGGTCGTTATAGGTCGCCCATACGATGACGGTCCCCGAAAACAGTTCGGTAAGAGGCATTTTCGAGGACGGGTCGGTCGAGCCGTACGCGATGCCGCTTTTGGGTACGATGATGACGGGATTAATGACCGGTACGGCCGAGCCGGCATCATCCCGCGTGAAGGTATAGACTGAAACCGTTTTCGATAGCGTGCCAGGCACGCCGGCGATTTCAACGCGTAGCGATCCGTTGTCGGTTCCCCAATAGCGCCAAATCGTGGCCGCGAGGCCTGTCACTGTCACGCCGCCGGACGGAGGGATCGAGTCCCCCGCAATCGAGCCCGTAAAGGGCAAAGCCCCTAAGCGATAGCCGATGTCATCCGACCGCTGTCCCGAAACGGCCTCGGAATGAACGGTTACACCGGGTCGCAACGGGATCAAGCCCGAGATATACCCTTGGCCGCCAGTCGTTGAAAGCGAGTTGCCGATAGCAATAATCGTGCTTCCCGCGATGACGGGGATTTCGTCGCCGCCGCCTACCGGTTGGAAGAATTCGCTGGCCGGGTTTGTACGGGTCGAGGCGTAGACGACGTAAAGGCCATCCTGGGTGACGCGTGGAGCGGTGTTGCCGCCCTCACTTGTGATCTGTGTCCGGGTGCCAAGAGTTCGGTTGTAGCGGATAATCTGCGGAACGCCCGCGATGTCCTCGACTGCAAAGTAGTAGCTTGATGAGTCCGCCGTGCCGGTGCTCGCACCGATTATCCGATCCGCCGCAAGCCTTGGAACGTATAGCGAGCCGTCTTCCATACAGGCGGCGAAGACCTGATCGTTAGGATCTTTGAAAACGAGAAGGGCTTTCTTGCCGTTTATAATTTGTTCGGCCGTCTCGGCCACTAAGCCGGGGATGGAGGCGGTCGTTAGGCCTGTCTCCTCGTCGTAGGCCAGATCGATGCTTTCGCTAACAAGCCCGAGCCGAGTTCGAAGCAATGCATCGTCTTGCCGCCAGGCGGCGTAAATCTTTCCGTCTTTGTCCTTCAGAACAAAGCCGAGGGCACCGCCGAACGCTACCCATTCGTGTACAAGATCAAATGCGGCGTCGAATGCCGCCTTGCTAGGCACTTCAAGATTTTGCGCCGTCGCGACGCCAGCTACGTTCTTGTAAAGAGCTTTGTAGACGATCCCACCGGAAACTCCTTTGGCCTCGAATAGCTGGCCTTCTGTGGTTGCCGCGATACCGAGTGCCGTCGTCTCGAATGGAATTCCACCCGAGGCCAGCACGATGTTCTTGGCTTCCTCGACCGTGAGGACGTCGGCCGCCGTTTGGTCCGCCTTCGCTACGGCGACGTCGCGGGCGTCGATTGCCTCATTTGTGGCGGCTTCCGCAATTTCATTCACATAGAAATTAAGCCACTCAAGTTCCGTGCCAACAAAGCCATTGTCGACAGCAATTTGGTATGCGCTTTTCCCTTGTAGCCCTGGCTCTCCCTCACCCGGCTCTCCCTTTGGGCCACGGTCGTCGGTTGCCTCGCCGATGTCAGTAACAAGCCCTAGCGGGCCAAGGTAGCCGCCGACGTCCGGCTTGAGGCCTTCGCCCCCGGTCCAGTCGACAACGCGCCTCACGCGCCGTTCACCGTCTGCAATAAGCGCTGTGACCATCGACCAGCCGTGGGCGCCGCGAAGACCAGATGCCAAAGTCGGATCAACCTCAACGCCGGAATCGCCGTTTTCATAAATCGCGTTAGACATTTGAGGTCACCTGAATATCGACGGGCCAATGGAATTTTCCGGGGATCGCGCGGGCGCCATCGCCCTCGCCCCTCACGAAATCGAACGTTACCGGCTTCGGCTGCATCAAAGCCGATGCGGAAGCGGGGAGAGAGATTTCAAACTTGCGATTGCCCGGCCGGGTGATCGAAGCGTCGAGCGTGTCGGCGGTCCAAAGGGTCTTGCCATCCTGGGAGAAGCCGGCCCTTATCCGGCCCGTGTCCATTTGTTCGGCATCCCAAAACGCCTGCCCGAAACCGACCTCGATCGTGATCGCGAAGCCGACCTTGATGGACTCCACGTTTGTAAAAATAATCTTCACGCCGGCCACCCGGTTTCGATATCGAGGGCGCCGAGTGTGACGGCATTGGCCGCGAGTATTTCCACGGTCAATTCGTCCTCGCGGTCGAAGCAAGCTTGTACGTGCTCCCGTACCGCCGCTGCCAAGGCGATGATCTGCGGCGCGGTGACGGTGGCGAAAACACCGTTCTGGACCTTCCACCGAATCGAATATCCGGGGTCATTGCTTGCCACCACAAAAGCGGCGGTAAGCATCGCCGTGCTTTCGCGGTCGGTGGAAATCGAAACGCCGTCGACCACAACGCCGCTTGTTTCTGCCTGCCACCTCCGGGCCGCGAGACGGGCGAGCGCCTTTGTGCGAAGCGTGGCGAGGCTATCAACCGGCAAAGAGAAGACCCCACCGCTGTAGCGGTAGCCAGGCACAACGTTTTCCTGCGCGGAAATGAAGCCTTCCGGTGGCTTGCCCGAGCGGTCGGATTGAACGACAAGCCCGCCGGAAACCAAGACGTGGTTGCTCATTGTGCCCCCCAAAATAGTACGCGCGTGTAGACTTCTATATCTCCGCTGCCAACGGGACTGCCGAAGTCGCTTCCCCCTAGAAAGTCAGTACAGTAGTGTTGAAGCTCATATGCGTTGCCCGCGACGACAGGCGCGCCGCCTACGCTGCGGCTCGCGGCCCGATTTCCTTTATTCGTGTACTCAGAACTGCCCGCGCCGACTGTTGTTCCTGCCGTAATATTGCGAAGCCTAGTCTTGTGGTTATCGATGGAATAACCCGGCGCATCCCATTCAACCCACCCGGCAACAGATGGTGTGAACCGATTTGCCGCCAGCGAAATGGTGGAAAATGCGTCCTTGACTTTTGTGTTGAGAGTTCGGGGATTCCAAACTCCAATCGAGGCCGACCCGCCACCTGTTCCGGAGAGTTTTTGATCCTCTAATATTGCGTCCGGGCCACGCCCCGCCGCACGCGCCGCATCCCTCAAATCCGTCGCGCGCCAGGTCCGCTGTATCGCCTCGACGCCGGCCCGAGCTATGGCCTGCGTGCCGTCCGCCTTCGTCGCCTTGCCGGCAAGCAAGGTCGTCATGGTGGTTGCGAAGTTCGGATCATCCCCGAGCGCGGCGGCGAGTTCATTCAATGTGTCGAGCGTGCCCGGTGCCGCCGCGACAAGGGCGGCGACCGCCGCATTCACCTCGGCCTTGGAAAAGACGTCGAGGGTTGTGCGAGCCTCTGCACCCGAATTCTTGGTAAGCACCGTCCGCATGAATGACGCCACCTGAAACGAAAGGCGGGCGTCATTAATCGTTCCGATCAGACTTTCCGCGTTCACAACGGGCGGCGAAAACGAAAGCACCGCCGCCGCAACAAAGGCGGTTGTGGCGAGCAACGCGCTGTTGTCGCCTGGTTCTTGCGTCGGCGCCGTTGGCTCGCCCGCGAACGCCGGGCTATCGAGGGTTGCCCGCAAGGCCAGAGCGGCGAACGCCGCTGCGACGTCGCCGTCAATCGCCCCGAGCGCGGCCACGACCTTGTCGAAGGACGTTTCCAGGTCCGTCTTGATGGGCAGTTCATAGAGACGATTTGGAGTCAGTGCCATTGCTCAACCTCAAATCGAAAACGAACGGAAGTCGGAAACCGCCGGGCGTGCGGCTGGCGTACCGGTAAGCGTCAGCCGCAAGCGACCTTGAACCGCCGTGTAGCTGGCGTCGGAATAGGTTCGTTCAAAGGTGCCGTCCGTCAGAGCCTCGACGGCCACCTGGGGCAGCGCCTGCCAGACATCATTCGCGGCGTCGTTTTCAACGACCAGAGTCGAGCCCGATGGCAGTTTCGTTTTCATGACCGCGTCGAGCCGGATCGCGGTGCCCATCGCAAAGGCACGGCTGACATACACGCCGGTCGCCTGCATCTTTCCGGCGATGGCGAGGACGTCGCGCCCCATGACAGGCGAAACCGTCTCTGTGCCCGTTAGAATGGCGCGTAGGGCCACAAGGCCGCTGAAGAAACCTTGCCGTTCCCAAACCTGGCCCGGTTCGATGCGCACCGGCTGTTCGCCTTCCGGCTCTATTTCGAAAAGCATGCGGGTATCGCCGGTCGGCAGGAACACTTGCGCTTCGGCGATGAAGTCGGACATATCAACCGCCGGGAAGGTGCCGAGGGAAACGGTCTTGGTGACAGGCGCGAACTTGGCGCCGTTGATGCGGCAAGTAAGATCTTCGTCTTGATGCGCTGTCCATGTGCTGGCGTTGGACGAACTAAAACGCACCCCTACCGTGTAGGGCTGCGCGCCTATCCATTCCTGACGGGTCGCGTCGAAGCCGCCACGCGCCGCAAATGAAACCGAATGATCCGGATCGTTCGTCTTGAGCACAAACGCCGTTTCCTGGCCTGCCGGAATGAAGACGGGCGGATTGAAAGAGAACTTGTGCCAGGCCCCGATAAGCGCGGTGTTCATGTCGGTTTCGGTTTGCGCGATCACATCAACGGTCGGATAGCCGTTGTCCATCGTGACGATCTCACAAAGGACGGGCTGATCGATGTCCCCGAGCGCGCAAAACTTGACCTCAATCGAGGATATGTGGCGGCCTGCGGTGAATTGGAACGACTGCGCAACCGGGTCGGGACCGCCGCGCCCGCCGCCCTCGCCGCCGCGCCCGCGAGCGGGCGATTCCTGAAACCGTTGAACCCTCGTCACAAGCTGATTTGTGGTTATGTCAATGCGGCCTTGACCAACGAATGAAGCCTCGGCGGTGGCACCGCTGCCGCCGATGGCGTCAACAAGCTTGGAACCGGAAGCGACATTCGGGGGGATCAGGAATGCGCCTTCAACGCGGCCGTTCGCGTCGCCGACAAGCGGGCCGGCTGGCGTGATGTCGAGGCCGTCAAAGGCCAGACTGTCCAGGGTTTCGCCGGTGCCGAAACCGTCGATGACGAAGGCAACGGAGATCTGCCGAAGGAATCGCGCCGTCACCTCGCGGGTTGACGTGACGACTTCCGTATCGGTGACGCGACTCCTGTTGCCTTGGCCGAACACTTGGGTATCAGGCGAAAGCCAGATCTCTTGCGTCTCGGTCCAGAAGTCTTGCGAGGGCGTCAAGCGCATCTTCGCCGGCAGCGGAGAGAATGCCTGATATGGATTAATCTTCGTGCAGCCCGTGACAGCCTCTTGGCTTACGACCGGTTCCTCGGTGAAGTTGAGGCAGACTGGCGCCGAAAGCGAAAGCTCGTTGAAGGTCGGGACAATCGGAATCTGAAACGAGCCGTTGAACACGGCGCCGTTCTGGACCTCGCCGGCATCGCGGTAGCGGTCGCTGCTAAACGGATCAACGAAGACGCCCTTTTTTGCGACCGGCTCACGCGCCGAAATATCAAGCTCAAGGCGCGCAAGCGAGACAAGGTTGATGGTGTCGACCAGCTTGTTGTACATGCGGTCGATGGTCCGGAAAGGATAGGAGCGGATGCCGTTGTTGATGACAACGGGCGTGCCGAACCAATCGTTTTCGACTACGCAAAGGGAAAGTAGAGTCGCGGGCTCGGCCGGCGGTTGCGGCTGCTCAATGGCGGGAACGCCCTTGAGATAGACGATATTGCCGTCTCTATCGAGGCAGATGCGATCATGGCGCGGCAGGCTGTAATTGTAGCTCACGAACACGGCGCCGCCGGTCACGCCGCCGTCGACAGTCACGGTCGACGGCCCGACAGCCAATGGCACCACGGCGTCGAGATACCGATAGGTCACGTCATAGGATGAGCCGCCGGCCGGTTCAACGCCGCCAGGCGCCCAATCAACACGATCTCCCGAGAGGGTATAGTCGACCACCACGTCATAGGTAGTGGCGCCCTGCTCCACCAAGGAAATCGAGACGACGCCGGCATGGCCGAGAAGGTCACTTGTGTTCGCAACGGCGCCACGCACGACGGTTTCCGTGGTTTCCTTTGTTATGATAACCGTCGAAACCGAATTGATCGGCGTGCGATTGAGGGTGATTACCGCTGTTCCCGAGCCGCCGTCATCGAACGTATGCGGCTCCGAAGCAATGTTGAGAATGTCCGGCGCCTCGGTTTCGCCGTAGCGCGTCGCGGTGTTCCGGGTGCGCTTGAAGCCGAGAATATTTGCCGTGCCTTCCTCAATCGAAAACCATTGCTTGCTGGCGGACAGCCCGAGCGGCGTGACCCGGCACCCGCGCGCGATGTAGTTTTCGTGGGCGTCGTAGTCATAGACCGCTATGGCTTGGTTGAAGCCGGACAGGCTCGGCGGCGCGGTCTGGTCGACCACGAAGCCGTCACGAAGCTGGTAAACGCGGTAAAGGTCGCCGTCTTCGCCGTCGCCATCCCATCCCCACGAAAGCGTAAGCTCTTCGCGTACCGCGCCGGGCTCGCCGTAGGAACGGATCGCCTCTTCGTGCAGCCCCAAGAGCGAAGGATCTTCCTCATGCGTGATGATGGTTGAAAGCACCCGCACGCCTATGATGACGTCGCCAAGGATGGGCAGGGCAGCAAGAGCGGCGGCGGCCACCGGGCGGACATCGCCGCGCACATAGACTTCGCCCGCCGCGAGCGTTGCGTCGCCGGTGAACGGGTCCACGATGATGTCGCAACCCTTCACCCGGTCGCCGTCATGGGCCACCAGATTGCCAATGTTCGTGCGCTTGCGAGCTTCGATTGAAAATGCTTCGTTGATCTCGCCGCCCTGCGCAAATTTGCGCTCGCGGATAAGCACGCGCTCACGCGGCACGCTCACTTTCGAGCGGTCGTAAATGTCATTGAGATCCGGGCGAACCGCCGGATCAAATGCAAGATATTCTTCGTTTTCCGCCATGTCAGATTTCCATTGTGATGGTGACGTGCTGGCGCACCGTCCGGCGGAATGCGAAATTGGCGGCCACCGTGCCCACCGTCATGTCGGCCGCATAAAACCCGTCTTCAAATTCGAGTTCGCTTGGCTCAAGCCAGAGCTTGCCCGGCTTCTCGGCGTCAACGTTGCCGGCGCGAAAAACCAGAGCAATGGAAGTGCATTGCGCACCCTCGCCGTCACGAAAATCTGTCCTGGCCTCGATCTCGAGAAAGACGCGATCCGGCGCGGCGTCGTGGTTGGCCGTAATGTCACGAACGGCAACGGGTCGGCGGTATCCGATGGCCTCGCCGTCCGCATCGAAGAAGCCGACATAGACGGGCAAGCGGCGGACAAGAAATGACTTGAAGGCGGCAACGTTGGTGACGCCTTCCCAGGATATGCCGGGCGCATCCCACGGGAAGTCGCCCCACTCAAGTTCGTCGCCGAGCGCGATATTTACGCCAAGAGCGATGCGGTGATCTTCGTCCACAACGACGTTACCGGCGAGGTCTTCGCCGTGACTCCACTTGACGGTGCCGCCGTCAAGGCGCTCGCCGCTGTCATCGCCCCAAAGCGAGTCGCCCCAAAGCCCGTCGCCATATTCGAGGGTGCGGACGTCATAGCCGTGCCAACCTCGGATGAAGACGGAGCGCGCCGGATCTGACAGACCGACTAGGTATTCGGCGTCACGAAGCACCGGCAGTTCCGAACCGGGAACCGAGCCCATGCCAACCTGATACCGGTTCCACTTCCGGCGACCCACATTCTGATCTTCGATGAACGGAACTGGGTAACCGATCCACGACAACGACATCGCGACGCCAAGCGGCGTTCCGCGCACCCGCTGCCAGGCGATGCCGGCTGCGATCAGCATTCCGTCGTCAAGGAAGTATTCCGAAATCGGGCCAAGGCCGTATTCGGCTATGACCCAAGGCGAGAAAGTCGCTTGGATCACAGGGCCATATTTCAGGCCCGCTACGGTGTCGATGTACGGCCCGAAATACGGAGTCCGGTCCAGCGACTCCGAAAGAGCGCGCTCCAACGCCGTGGCGTTGTTTGGGAGAAGGTGAAGCGCTGTCAACGCAACCTCCCCGCGTAATTGATAGTGATCGTTCCGAGCACAATGGCTTGGTTGTCACCGGCGACAACAGGTGCGGCCGGCGTCACGACTTCCACCTTTGAGACGCCAGGGATATGGACGCGCGAGGCGATCCACGAAGGGTTGAGGTCGAAGCCGATTCCGGCCTCGTCAAACCATGCCGCACGGATCAGCGCTTCCATGCTGTTCGTGATGGCGAGCGGCGCATTCGGCAGAAGCGAGACGTTTAGAACGATGCTTTGCGGCGCCTGCGTGGCTGACAGGACCTCGATAACGTCATTGACGGCGCGGACACCGGCGCCGCTCACCGCGTCCGTTACGGCCGCCAGCATGGCGGCGTCAGGCACGCCGCCGTCGACGCTGGACAGAAGCGCGATGCGGATCTTCGGGCCGCCGTCCACCTGATAGACAGCGACACCTTTGACCCGCAAGTCTGCCGACCGCGCGATGAACGAATAGCGCTCTTCGGTGCCCGCCGTGGAGCGGCCCTGTATTGCCAGAACGGTACGGATGCGAAGCGATTCATCCGTCTCGCCGATTAGTCGGAACACGTCATAAAAGATGGAAAGGTGGTCGAGGTCCGAACCTGTGGCGAAGAACAAAAGGTTTGCCTTGGCGACGTCGTTGACGCGCTCGCGCAACACGATGTCTTGATACGAAGACGCCTCGATAACCTTGATCGCGGGGTCGCTTTCGAGCAAAGCCGAGTAAGCCGGGTCAATTTCGATAAGCTTATTGATCGTTTCTAGGCGGATTTCCTCATACGAAAGCGTGGCAATAATCGCCGGGACTGGTAGTCCGTCCAGCGTATATTGCGCTTCAGTCATTTGATGACGATTCCGTTGAGGGAAATGATCTTTCCATCCGGCAGATAATCGCCGGATAGACTGAATTCTATAGCCCCGTCGCCGAGCGGAACAAACGAAGTTTCCCGCAATCGTAGGCGCGGCTCCCATCGGTCCAACGCCTCGGCGAGCGCCATATAGATATCGACCGCGAATTCCGCGGTGACCGGCCGGTCGATGAGATTTGGAATGTTGGAACCGTAGTCACGGCGCATCACGCGCGTACCGATGCGCGTCGACAAAATGTCAGCAATGGATTGTTTCAGGTGGTCGAGCCCATCAAGCTCTTTGCCGGTTCCGGCGTTCATTCCGCGCATCTGGCCTCCTACGCCACGGGGCCGGTGAGGCTACCGCCTGGCTCAACTCCGGTATGCTTGTGCGAGTCCGAAATGTTCTTGCCGTTGTGGGTTAGCTCGGCGGACTCGATGTCGACGGCCCCAGGCGCCTTGATCTTGATGTCGCCGCCGTTGGCAACTATCGAGGCGCCGCCGCCGATGTTGAGCGCGAAGCTACCGCCTTGGGCGACATCCATTTTGTAGGCCTTGGCCTCGTCGTCGTACTCAACGACGGTGCCGTCCGGGTAAACTGTCCGGTGAATGTTGCCCTTGTCTGCAGCCTGCTTCGCCTGGGTGGCGATGGACCCTACAATGACGGCCTGTGACGGGTCGCCAGACGGCGAAACCATTACGACCTGTTCGCCTTCATCTAGGCTGTCATAGGTCCGCGTGTTCCCCGCCCTGGCGCTGGTAAAGGGAAGCCAGTCGCTTTCGAATTCTCCGGCCTTGACCCGATAACGCGCCTTGGCATGATCGACTTGCGAAACCTTCCCGATAAGGACGGTGTTCGAAACCCGGCGTTCAAGATCCGTGAGGTTTTTGTCGCGGCGCTCAAGCATCAGATAACGTCCGTGACGTCGACATAATCCGGTTCATTGCCTGGCCCGGTTTCAGGGTCAAAGCCGAGCAAGACAGTCGTCGGCCTCCCCGTCTCGTCGGCGACGAGGTGCGTGTAATAGATGACTTCGAAAGTAAGGATCGCAGTCCATAGCGAAACCTCGCCTTGTTCCGCGAACGCTATGGCGGTGCCGGTGAGTGTGCACCACTCGACAAGATTGTTGATCGTTGGGTTCGCGTGGATCGCGTTTTCAACCTCAAAGGCGCCTTCGTCCACGACCTCGGCCCCGGCGTCGCCGACACCATAGAATTCGACGCGTAGCTCCATGATGCGGCGGCGCACCCCGCCATCGTGGCGGAAGTCCGGGTCGATGCGTTCGTCGGCGCTGTAGACCACACCCACGGGCATGGTGCGCGCGTCCAGGGGGAAGTCGCGGCTATCGTAAAAGCGAGCCTTGGCGGCCGTGGGGAACACTGGCGGGTCGCTGGCGTCCGGCGTCACCAGCAAGGCGGCAACTGCGGCGCGGATGATCTTACGCGGGTGCGCCGCCATTCGCTAAATCTTTCGAAGGTGAAGCTTCGTGTTCTTCGAAGAATCGCGAAGCGTGTCGATGACGCGAAAGACGCCGTGACCCGAGATCGTCACTTCGTCATCTGGCAACGGTTCGAAGCCGAGATCCGCGTTGCGCACGTCGAGGACGGGAATGCGAGATCTTGAGGGAAGGCTACCGCCGGCCTCAAGCGCCTCGGGGTTGTAATCGAAGATCGCGGCGAGGTCCGTCTTGATGGCGCCGGTTTCTGTCCGCTTGTAAATGACGAAAACGGACTCCCTGAAAGTGTCCCGCACAACTGCGGTTAAACCATCTAGGAGCCCGTCCCAATCCATTGCGAACCGGCGGCGCTTTAGGCGCCGGCCGCCTCTTTTGCGCGAAGCAGCATTTCCGG